>CAZWDE010000316.1:0-4052 GCA_964632555.1 uncultured Limibaculum sp. | reverse complement strand
CCCACCGGTCGCCGCCGAACTTGAGCAGCGTCGAGTAGAGGCTGACCGCCACCTGGTCCTGGCGGCGCAGGTAGACGGTCACCGTGATCCGCTCGAAATGCCGCGCGAGGAAGTCGCGCAGCCGCGCCACCTCCTCGGGCGTGGTCAGGCGGCTCGAGCAGTGCTCGTTGGAGAACACGAAGACCCGCTCGCGGTGCCGGGCGATCTCGTCGGCGGCCTCGACCTCGAAGCGCCGGCGGAAGACCGCGAGGTCGTCGGCGTCGTGGATGCCGAGATCGATCCGCAGATCGTCGCGCACGTCGTCGTCCGAGGCATAGGCGGTCAGGCCCGTGTGATTGATCCTGCCCGCGAATTCGGGGTGGTGGAATCCGTTCCGGTCGAGCGCCGCGCGGTTCTGCTTGAGGAAGGCCTGGAGCGTGGTGGTCCCGGTCTTCTCCGTGCCGATGTGTAGGATGGCGCTGGGCATCGGGCGTCCGGGCCTCGGGAACTGATCGCCCGCTCGCCTGCCCTCTCGCCCGCCGGCTTGTCAAGGCCGCGCGCGGGCCGGCGCCCCGCCCGCCTCAGGCCATCGCCGCCGCCAGCGCGTCGAAGGCCGCGATCATCCGGTGGTCCAGCGCGTCGTCGGCGGGCTCGGCCTGCGCCGACAGCTTGACGAGGACGACCTCGGCCGAGGGGTCGATCCACACCCACTGCCCGTGGATCCCGATCGCGGCCAGCGCGCCGGAGGGCAGGCCGGTGTCGTACCACTGCGAGCGGTAGCGCCCGGCCGGGAAGAGCTGGCGCAGGTCGCCATCGGCCCAGGCGGCCGCGTCGCCGCCCTCGGCCATGTCGTCGATCCACCAGCCCGGCACCACCACGCGCGACCCGGCAAGGCCGCGGCGGCGCACCATCTCGCCGAGGCGCGCGAGGTCGCGCGGGCGCGCGCAGATCCCGCCCGCGGAGCGCGCGGCGCCGAGCCGGTCGACCGTCACATAGGCCGCGGCCTCGGCGCCCATCGGCGCCCAGAGAAGCTCCGAGAGCAGGTCGGCGAAGCGCCGGCCGCTCGCCCGCTCGATCGCCCAGCCGAGCAGGTCGCTGTTGGGCGAGACGTAGTGGAAGGCCGCGCCGTGCGCCGCCTCGCCCGGGCGGAGCGTCGCGAGGAAGGCGCGCAGGTCGGGCGCGCTCCGCGGGTCCGAGGTCGGGTTCCACGCGGTCGCGACGCGGTAGGTGGCGTAGTCCCCGCTGGGATCGAGATAGGATTCGTCGAAGGCGGTGCTCACCGTCATGTCGAGCACGTGGCGGAGCGTGGCGCCCGAATAGGCCGAGCCGGCGACCTCGGGCAGCAGGTCGGTGACGAGGGCGTCCGGGTCGAGCACCCCGCGGTCGACGAGAATGCCCGCGAGCAGCCCGGTGACCGACTTCGAGACGGAGAAGAGGATGTGCGGCGCCATGCCGTCATAGCCGCGGTCGTACCACTCGTAGACCAGCCGTCCGTATTGCAGCGCGACGAAGGCGGTGGTGGCGCTGCCGGCGAGCAGCTCGCCGAGCGTGGTCTCGCCGCTGGCGCCGTCGGGCAGCGCGGTGAGGGAGAGATCGGCGTCGTCGCGCTCGAGCGGCTCGCCCCGGCCGGCCGGCACGTCCGCGCTCGGCACGAGCTCGCGCAGGTGGTGGAAGGCCCAGGCGCTCCACGGCGCCTGCCGCCAGTTGGCGAGCGTCACCTGTGCCGCGCGCGGCGGCGGGGCGCCGACCATCAGGCCCCGCGCCGTGTCCCGTCCCGACATCCCGTCCGCTCCCTCAAGGTGCCCCTCGGGCCGCCGCCATGGCGCACCGTGCCCGCAGTCGCGCCAAGTTGCAACGGAAGGCGAGCGCGGCCGCGCCATACACGCTGTGCTTGTGTCGAAATCGCAAACCAAGGTATTCTTCTGCAGGTTTTGTCCTCGGCGGCGTCTCGGGTGTCGGCGCTTCCGGGGTCGGCGGCGCCGTGGGGGATCGCGCCGCACCGGTTGGGTTTGGCGAGGATGGGGAAGGACGCATGATCGGGAAGATGTGGAGGCGTGTCGTCGTCGGGGTGTGCGGCGCAGTGGTCGCCGCCGTCGGGGCCGCGGCGCAGGACCAGACGGTGGCGCGGGACCAGTACGCCGAGCAGGTGCAGCGGCTCGCCGAGACCGAGCTGCTGTCCTGGATCCAGGACCCGGTGATCATCGAGGCGATCCGCGAGCAGAACCTGCGCCATCAGGGGATGTCGGACGAGGAGATCGCGGCGCTCGACACCGCCTGGATCGCCGAGCTGAGCACCGGGCACAAGCCGATGATCTGGGACCTGCTCGACCGGCTGCACTCGATCCTGCTGCGCGACCGCCGCGAGGCATCGGAAGGCGTGGTGACCGAGATCATCGTGATGGACCGCTTCGGGCTCAACGCGGCGATCAGCGACCCGACCTCGGACTTCTACCAGGGCGACGAGGCGAAGTACCAGGAGACCTACCTGATCGGGCCGGACAGCGTGCATGTCGGGGACTACGAGTTCGACGAGAGCACGCAGAAATGGCAGGTGCAGGTCAGCATGCCGGTCCTCGACCCCGAGACGTCCGAGGCGATCGGCGCCGTGACCTTCGGCATCGACCTCTCGCAGCTCGAGTGATCCGCGGCCGCGGCACGCCCGCCTAGAGCGGGCGCCGGCCCCGCCGGTAGCGGGTGGTCATCATGTAGTCCTTGGCCGGGCCCGCCACCTCCCAGCGGCTGGTCCAGGCGGTGTCGCCCGCCTCGAAGTCGTAGGAGACCCGGTAGCGGTCCTCGCCGCAGTCGTGCACGGCCTGCGGGTCGTCCTCGATGAAGTCGTGGAACGGGCGGCCGTCCTCGTAGCGCACCTCGATCCGTCCGCCGCCGGGAAAGCGCCAGAGCGAGACGCGCTCGGCGTGGTAATCCTCGCCGCGGAAGCGCAGCACGCCCGCCTCGCGGCAGGTGAGCCCCTCCCCGTCCGGCTCGAAGCGCGCCTCGCCCCAGAACTCGCCGATCACCCCCTCGGCGACGTTCTCGATGATGCGCACCATCTGCCAGCGGCCCTCGAAGTAGCTTCGCGTCGCGACCCGCATCTGCGGGTGCTAGCGCGGGTGCGCGGCCGCCGCAACGCCGTCGCCCTACATCTGCGGCAGCCGCCGTCCGGCCGCGGTCGCCTCGGCGGCGCGCGCGATCCGGGCGGCGCGCGTCTCCGGCCGCTTCGCGAGCGCGATCCAGCGCAGCACGTTCCGGCGATAGGAGGGGGCCATGGCCTCGAAGCGCTCCGCGGCGCCCGGGCTCGCGGCGAGGGCGGCGGCGAGGTCCTCCGGCACGGCGAGCGCGTCGACCTCGGCGAGGGCCTCCCAGCCGCCCGAGCGCTTCGCCCGCTCGATCGCCGCGCGGCCGGGCGGGCGCATCCGCCCCTCCGCCTCGAGCCGCGCGGCGCGGTCGCGGTAGGTCTTCGCCCAGCGGTCGTGCCGGCGCGGCGAGATCAGCTGCATCGTGCGCCGCCCGTCGAGCCGCCAGCGCCGCCCGTCGATCCAGCCATGGGCGATCAGCGCGTCGAGGATTTCCGATGTCGCGACAGGGCCGCCGGCCGCCTTCGTGGGCGTCACCAGCAGCGCGCCGTCGGCGCGCGCGTGGTTGGCCTCGAGCCACGCCCAGAGCGCCTCGGCCGAGCCGATCTCGAGCCGCTCGAGCGGCGGCAGTCCGGGCGGATCGGGCGCGGGCTCGGTCATGCGCCGGAGCTAGGCCCGCCCGCGCGGCTTGACAGGGCGGGCGCGGCTCGGCCACGCCGTCAGCGCCGCCAGAAGGAGCCCGCCCGATGATCCCCCGCTACAGCCGGCCCGAGATGGCCGCGATCTGGGAGCCCGCCCGGAAATACCGCATCTGGTTCGAGATCGAGGCCCACGCGGCGGACAAGATGGCCGAGCTCGGCGTCATCCCGCGAGCGGCGGCCGAGGCGGTGTGGCGCGCGCGCGACGTCGAGTTCGACATCGCCCGGATCGACGCGATCGAGCGCGAGGTGAAGCACGACGTCATCGCCTTCCTCACCCATCTCGCGGAGCTCGTGGGCC
>CAZWDE010000315.1:0-4054 GCA_964632555.1 uncultured Limibaculum sp. | reverse complement strand
GGCGCGGGGTGGGCGGGCGGGCGCGCCCCGGACCCGGGACGGCGCCAGCCCCCGGGCGCGCCGCTCAGGCCGCGGCGAGCTCGGCGCAGACCGGGCAGCCCTCGCGCCGCGCCAGCCGGATCGTGCGCATCTCGGCCCCGAGCGCGTCATAGACGAGGAGCCGCCCGATCAGCGTCTCGCCCGCGCCCGCGATCCACTTCACCGCCTCGGCCGCCTGCATCGCGCCGAGGACGCCCGCGAGCGCGCCGAGCACGCCGGCCTCCGCGCAGGCCGGCACCAGCCCCTCGGCCGGGCGTTCGGGGAACACGCATTCGTAGCACGGCCCGCCGGCCGCCGGATGGAACACCGAGAGCTGCCCCTCCCAGCGCCCGAGCGCGGCCGAGACGAGCGGCACCCCGCAATCGGCCGCCACCCGGTTGACGAGGTACCGCGTCGCGAAATTGTCGGACCCGTCGATCACGAGGTCGTAATCCTCGAAGATCACGCGGGCGTTCGCCTCGCCGAGCCGGGTCTGGTGGCGGCGCACCGTCACGTTGGGGTTGAGCTGGCCGACCGCCCGCGCCGCGCTCGCGACCTTCGGCTCGCCGATCTCGTCGGTGGTGTGGATCACCTGGCGCTGCAGGTTCGAGAGCGAGACCGCGTCGTCGTCGATCACCCCGAGCGTGCCGACCCCGGCCGCCGCCAGATAGAGGATCGCCGGCGAGCCGAGCCCGCCCGCGCCCACCACCAGCACCCGCGCCGCGCGCAGCCGCTGCTGGCCCGCGCCGCCGATCTCGTGCAGCACGATGTGGCGCGCGTAGCGCTCGATCTCCTCCTCGCTGAAGCTCATTCGCCGTCGCGCTCCCGCACCGCCCGCCGGATGCGGCGGATCAGGGCAGCGTAGGCGAGGACCGCCGCGCCCACAATCGCCGCCACCAGACCCGCCCGGCCGAGGAGCGCCCAGTCGGCCCGCCAGAGCAGCGGCGCGAGATAGGCCGCGGGCGCCGCGATCGCCAGCGCGACCGCCGCGCGCCCGGCGACCAGCCCCGACCGCCACAGCGCCCAGCAGGCGAGCGCGAGGCCGAGCCCGATCAGGACCTCGTAGACGAGGACCATCGCCGCGGATCGCGGTCAGAGGCCGTCGAAGAGCGGCGTCGAGAGATAGCGCTCGGCGAAGGAGGGCAGGATCACCGCGATCCGCTTGCCCGCCATGTCCGCGCGCTCGGCGACCTCGAGCGCCGCCGCGACCGCGGCGCCCGAGGAGATGCCGCCCGGAACCCCCTCGAGCCGGGCGAGGTGGCGCGCCATGTCGAAGGCGGTCTGGTTGGAGATCGTCAGCACCTCGTCGATCAGCGCGACCTCGAGATTGCCCGGAACGAAGCCCGCGCCGATCCCCTGGATCTTGTGCGGACCCGGCTGGCCGCCCGAGAGCACGGGGCTGTCCTCGGGCTCGACGGCGACGATCCGGAGCCCCGGCAGCCGCTCCTTCAGCCGCCCCCCCGCGCCCGTCAGCGTGCCGCCGGTGCCGACGCCCGAGACGAGGACGTCGAGCCGGCCCTCGCAATCGGCGAGGATCTCCTCGGCCGTGGTCTCGCGGTGGATCTCCGGGTTGGCGGGATTGTCGAACTGCGCCGGGATCGCCGCGCCCTCGATCTCGGCGGCGAGCGCCTGCGCCTTGGCGAGCGCGCCCTTCATGCCCTCCTCGGCCGGCGTCAGCTCCAGCTCGGCGCCGAGAAGCGCCAGCATCTTGCGCCGCTCGATCGACATCGAGGCCGGCATGCAGAGGATCAGGCGATAGCCCTTGGCGGCGGCGGCGAAGGCGAGCGCGATCCCGGTGTTGCCCGAGGTCGCCTCGACCAGCGTGCCCCCCGGCGCGACATGCCCCTCGCGCTCCATCGCCTCGATCATCGCGACGCCGATGCGGTCCTTGACGCTCGCGAGCGGGTTGAAGAATTCGAGCTTGGCGAGGATCTCGGCCGCGACGCCGCGCTCCTTCGCCAGCCGGGACAGCCGCACCATCGGCGTCGCCCCGATGGTCTCGGTGATGTCGGCGTAGATCCGGCCCCGCGGCGGCACCCGCGCCGGCGCCGGGTCGTTGCGTCGCTCCTCGTCCATCGCCTGCGCTCCTCAGATGTTGAAGTCGGGGGTCGACTTGGTGCCGTGCGGCACGCCGAGATCGGCGGCGCGGCGGCAGAGATCCTCCATCGTGATCCGGTCGAGCCGCGCCAGCATCTCCTCGCGCGTCTCGGCGAACAAGGGCGCGATCACCTTCTCGCCGAGATCGGCCTCCGAGACGGGGTCGGTGTCGGCCTCGGCGTCGAGCTGGTCGACCACGCGGATCACGTCCGCGACGGTGATCTTGCGCCGTTCCCGCGCCAGCGTGTAGCCGCCCTTGGGCCCGCGCACGCCCTTCAGGATGTTCTGGTGCACGAGGGTCTGCATCACCTGCTCGAGATAGCGCTGCGGGATGCCCTGGCGCTTGGTGATGTCCTTCGACTGCACGGGGTCGGGCCGCGCGTTGTAGGCGACGTCGAGCACCGCCTCGAGCGCCAGCAGCGTCTTGCGCGACGTCCTCAGCATCGGCTCACCCGGTGCCCGTCGAGCCGAAGCCGCCCTCGCCCCGCCGGGTGTCGGGCAGCGCGTCGGCGAGGCGGCAGGCCACGCGGGCGACCGGCGCGACCACGAGCTGGGCGATCCGCGCGCCGTGCTCGACGCGGTAGGTCTCGAGCCCGAGATTGACCAGCAGCACGGCCAGCTCGCCGCGATAGTCGGCGTCGATCGTGCCGGGCGCGTTCGCCACCGTCACGCCGTGGCGCGCGGCGAGGCCGGAGCGCGGCCGCACCTGCCCCTCGTGGCCCTCGGGGATCGCCACGCGAAGCCCCGTCGGCACGAGGATGCGCCCGAGCATCGGCAGCGCGAGGCCGGCGGCGCGGTCGTCCGGCAGGAGCGAGGCGCGCAGATCGAGCCCGGCCGCGCCCTCGGTCGCGCGCGCCGGCAGGCCGAGCTCCGCGTCGAAATGCGCGAGCGGCGCGAAGAGAACCTCGAGCGTCATGGCGCCAGCGCCTCGGCGATGCGGGCCGCGAGGCGCTCGGCGACCGCGGTCTTCGAGGCGCGCGGCCATTCCTCCGCGCCCTCGGCCGTGACGAGCGTGACGGCGTTCTCGGCGCCCCCCATGATCCCGGTCTCGGGGCGGACGTCGTTGGCGAGGATCCAGTCGCAGCCCTTGCGCGCGCGCTTGGCGGTCGCGTGGGCGATCACGTCGTCGGTCTCGGCGGCGAAGCCCACCACGAGGCGCGGACGGCGTCCCTCGGCGAGCCGCGAGACCGTGGCGAGGATGTCGGGGTTTTCGGCGAGCTCGAGCACCGGCGGGCCGTCCCCGCCCTTCTTGATCTTCGAGACCGACGCCGAGGCCACGCGCCAGTCGGCCACGGCCGCGGCGAACACCGCCGCGTCGGCCGGCAGCGCCGCCTCGACCGCCGCGAGCATCTCGGCCGCGGTCTCGACGCGATGCACGGTCATCCCCTCGGGCACCGGCGCGGTCGCGGGGCCGGTGACCAGCACGACCGCCGCGCCGAGATCGCGCAGCGCCGCCGCGATCGCCGCGCCCTGCGCCCCCGAGGAGCGGTTGGCGATGTAGCGCACCGGATCGATCGGCTCGTGCGTGGGCCCCGAGGTGACGATCACCCGCCGCCCGGCGAGCGGCCCGCCCGCGCGCTCGGCGGGCAGGACGAGATGCGGGGGCCGCGCCGGATCGGCCAGCCGCGCCTCGATGGCCGCGAGGATGTCGGCCGGCTCGGCCATCCGGCCGGGACCGTGCTCGCCGCAGGCCATGTCGCCTTCGGCGGGGCCGACCACCGTCACGCCGTCCGCCTCGAGCGTCGCGAGATTGCGCTGCGTCGCCGGGTGCAGCCACATGCGCAGGTTCATGGCGGGCGCGATCAGCGTCGGCGTGTCCGTGGCCATCAGGACCGTGGTCGCCATGTCGTCGGCATGGCCGCCGGCCATGCCCGCCATCAGATCGGCGGTCGCCGGCGCCACCCCCACCAGATCGGCGACGCGCCACAGCTGGATATGG
>CAZWDE010000314.1:0-4060 GCA_964632555.1 uncultured Limibaculum sp. | reverse complement strand
GGCTGGTCCTTGGCCACCGCGCTCCGCGAGGTGGCAGAGGTTCACATCGTGACGCAGGTCCGCAACCGCGACGCGTTCCTCCGGGCCGGGCTCGTCGAGGGCGCGGACTTCACCGCGATCGACAGCGAGGCGCTGGCGGCGCCGATCCACAGGCTGGGCAGCCGCCTCCGCGGCGGCGCCGGCAAGGGCTGGACCACCGTGGCCGCGCTCAACGCGCTCACCTATCCCTATTTCGAGCACCTGGTCTGGCGGCGCTTCGGCGCGGCGCTCCGCGCGGGCGACTACGATCTGGTCCACCGCGTCACGCCGCTCTCGCCGACCGTGTCGAGCCCCGTTGCGCGGCGCTGCGCGCGGATCGGCGTGCCCTTCGTCCTCGGGCCAATCAACGGCGGGCTGCCCTGGCCGAGGGGCTTCGACCGCGAGCGGCGGCGCGAGAAGGAATGGCTCTCCTATGTCCGCTCGGCCTACAAGCTCTTGCCGGGGCGCGACGCGACCCTGCGCAGCGCGAGCGCGATCATCGCCGGCTCGCGCCACACCGAGGCGGACATCCCCGCCCGCTACCGCGCCAAGACCGTCTACATCCCCGAGAACGGGATACTCCCCGAGCGTTTCTCGCTGCCCACGCGCGCCGCGCCGGGGCGTCCGCCGCGGGCCTCCTTCATCGGCCGGCTCGTGCCCTACAAGGGGCCGGACATGCTTCTCGAGGCGGCGGCCCCGCTGCTCGCCGAGGGCCGCCTCGCGGTCGACATCGTCGGCGACGGACCGATGATGGGCGATCTCCGCGCCCTCGCCGATCGTCTCGGCGTCGCGGGCGCCGTCGTCTTCCACGGCTGGCAGAAGCACGCCGACGTGCAGCGGATCGCCGTTGCGAGCGATGTCTTCGCCTTCCCGAGCGTGCGCGAGTTCGGCGGCGCGGTGGTGCTCGAGGCGATGGCGCTCGGCGTCGCCCCTCTGGTGGTCGACTATGGCGGACCGGGGGAGCACCCGACCCCGGAGACCGGCGTCAAGATCCCGATCGGCAGCCGCGAGGAGATCGTCGCCCGCCTGCGGGCCGAGCTCGCCCGGCTCGTCGCCGAGCCGGATGCGCTGCTCGCGATGGGCCGCGCCGCACGGGCCCGCGTGGAGGCGAAATACACCTGGGCGCGCAAGGCCGAGCAGACCGCCCAAGTCTACGCCAAGGTGCTCGGCCGGCGCGCCGACTGGCCGAGGTTCTTCCCCGAGCATCCACAGGAGGCCGCGGCCGCGCCCGTCGCCGCCTGAGGCGTCGTGGGCCGCCGGCGGCGAGACGGAGGCGACGATGATCAAGCGGGTTCTCGTCACCGGCGGCGCCGGCTTCCTCGGCAGCCATCTCTGCGAGCGCCTCGTCGAGGCCGGGCACGAGGTGCTCTGCGTCGACAACTATTTCACCGGCCGCCGCGCCAACGTCGCGCATCTTCTCGACCGGCCGAACTTCGAGCTGATGCGCCACGACGTGACCTTTCCGCTCTATGTCGAGGTGGACGAGATCTACAACCTCGCCTGCCCGGCGAGCCCGGTGCACTACCAGTACGACCCGGTGCAGACGACGAAGACCAGCGTGCACGGCGCGATCAACATGCTGGGGCTGGCCAAGCGCACGCGCTCGCGCATCCTCCAGGCCTCGACCTCGGAAGTCTACGGCAACCCCGAGGTCCACCCGCAGGTCGAGGGGTACTGGGGCAACGTCAACCCGATCGGGCCCCGCTCGTGCTACGACGAGGGCAAGCGCTGCGCGGAGACGCTGTTCTTCGACTACCACCGCCAACACAACCTCGACATCAAGGTCGTGCGGATCTTCAACACCTATGGCCCGCGCATGCACCCCGACGACGGGCGCGTGGTGTCCAACTTCATCGTGCAGGCGCTCCGCGGCGAGGACATCACGATCTTCGGGGACGGCAGCCAGACCCGCTCCTTCTGCTTCGTGGACGACCTGATCGAGGCGATGCTCCGCATGATGGCGACCGAGGCGGGCTTCACGGGACCGGTCAACATCGGCAATCCGGCCGAGTTCTCGATCCGGGACCTTGCTGAGACCGTGATCGCCAAGACCGGCGCGCGCTCGCGGCTCGTCTTCCGCCCCCTGCCGCAGGACGACCCGATGCAGCGCCGGCCCGACATCGCCCTGGCGAGGGCGCGGCTCGGCTGGGAGCCCACCGTGGCTCTCGACGCGGGCCTCGACCGCACCATCCGGTATTTCCGCGACCTGCTCGCCCGCGATCGCGAGAGTGCCGGCCCGGCGCCCGCGATCGGGTGATTCGTCCGATCTCCGCGCCGCGGCCGTGCGGCCGGGATGCCCGCTTGAGATGTCGCAAATCGCAGCGGATTCGGGTGGTGCCCGATGGCGTGGCGGTGGAGCGCGGGCCTCGGAGAGGCGCGGTCCCGGGTCAGGCGGTCACGGCCGGCAGCCGGCCGGTCGCAGAGCGGTCACGCGGGCGAGCGTGCCCAGGGCTCATGGTGCGCCGAGCGACCGCCCATTCGTCCTCGGTCTCGAGCGTGAGCGCGCCGACGAGGCGGACGGCGACCGGCGCGCCGCCCCGCGCGAGAGCCGCACCGGACCATCTCTCAGGCGGACGACAGGCGCCCCCGGGCGCCTGTTCGCGTTTCGGGCGGCGCAAATCCGTCCGTCCGGCGCGCCGGTCCGCCCCGCCGGCGCCGGCCGCGCAACCCGCTGGCCCCGCGCCGCGCGAGGGTCTATGCCTCGGGGATACCCGCCGCACGAGCGGGAGGGACGCACGGGGAGGGAGAGCATGTCGCGCTATGCCGAGGAGTACGCCCGCTGGGAGGCGGACCCGGAGGCCTACTGGATGGAGGCGGCGCAGGCGGTCGACTGGATCCGGCCGCCGACGCGGGCGCTCGACGACGCCCGCGCCCCCTTCTACACGTGGTTTTCCGACGGCACGGCCAACACCTGCCACAACGCGGTCGACCGCCATGTCGAGGCCGGGCGGGGCGAGCAGCCGGCGATCATCCACGACAGCCCCGTCACCGGCACCCGGCGGGTGATCAGCTATGGCGAGCTGCGCGACCAGGTGGCGCGCCTCGCCGGGGCGCTGGCCGCGCGCGGGGTCGGCAAGGGCGACCGGGTGATCGTCTACATGCCGATGGTGCCGGAGGCGCTCGTCGCCATGCTCGCCTGCGCGCGGCTCGGCGCAATCCACTCGGTGGTGTTCGGCGGCTTCGCGGCGCACGAGCTCGCGGTGAGGATCGACGACTGCGCGCCGAGGGCGATCCTCTCGGCCTCCTGCGGCATCGAGCCCGGGCGGGTGGTGCACTACAAGCCGCTGCTCGACGGGGCGATCGAGCAGGCGCGCCACAAGCCGGAATTCTGCGTGATCCTGCAGCGGCCCGAGGAACCCGCGGCGCTTGTCGAGGGGCGCGACCACGAGTGGGAGGCGTTCCAGGCGGGCGCCGAGCCCGCGCCCTGCGCCGAGGTCGGCGGCGCCGAGCCGCTCTACATCCTCTACACCTCGGGCACCACGGGCCAGCCGAAGGGCGTCGTCCGCCACACGGCCGGGCACATGGTGGCGCTCCTCTGGACCATGCGGAACGTCTACGACATCGCGCCGGGCGATGTGTTCTGGTCGGCCTCGGATGTCGGCTGGGTGGTCGGGCACTCCTACATCGTCTACGCGCCGCTCCTCAACGGCTCGACCACGGTGGTCTACGAGGGCAAGCCGGTCGGCACGCCCGACGCCGGCGCCTTCTGGCGGGTGATCGCCGAGCACCGGGTGAAGGCGCTCTTCACCGCGCCCACCGCCTTCCGCGCGATCAAGCGCGAGGACCCCAAGGGCGAGCAGATCGGGCGCTACGACCTCTCGGGCTTCGAGGCGCTCTTCTTCGCCGGCGAGCGCTGCGACCCCGACACGCTCAACTGGGCGGCGGAGAAGCTGAACGTGCCCGTCATCGACAACTGGTGGCAGACCGAGACCGGCTTCCCGATCGCGGCCAACCCCAAGGGCCTCGGCCTCCTGCCGGTGAAGGCGGGCAGCCCGACCGTGCCGATGCCGGGCTACGACGTGCAGATCCTCGACGAGGGCGG
>CAZWDE010000313.1:0-4072 GCA_964632555.1 uncultured Limibaculum sp. | reverse complement strand
GGGCAGCGCGACGAGCGCCGCCGCGGCCAGGGCGAGCGCAGGCCCCAGCGTCGCGCGGCCGAGCGGCACCCGCCGCTCCTTGCGGAAGAAGTGTTCCTCCGAGAAGTGGTCGGTGTCGAAGTCCGGCCCCCGCCGCGCCGCGCCCTCGGTCGCGCCCGCGGCGCGCCGCCGCCACGCGGCCCAGGCGCGGGCGGCCTCGGCGAACATGCGCCCGAGATAGCGACGCTCGGGCGAGACCGGCGGACCGGCACGGCCGAGCGCGTCGGGCCGCGGGCGGTAAGGCACCGGGAGGCGCGCGGGCTCGGGCACCGCCCGCGCCGTCGCGGCCTCGGCGCCCTCGCCGCCGCCATAGAGGCTACCGCGCGGGGCGGTCTCCTGCGGCGGCGGCAGCAGGCGGGTAATCTTGCGCGTGAGATCGGCGTCGAGCCGCAGCCGCCGCGTGACCGCGGGCGGGGCCGGGGCCCGCGCCGTGTCGGGCCCCCGTGCAGACCCGGAGGGCGGACACGCGCCACCGCGCCGCCGGCCGGGCTGGCCGGACGGGGGCGTGCTCCCCTTCTCTGGGCCTAGTCGTGTCATCCCGCGCTCCCTGCGGCGCTCACCACAGTCAGATGGCGACCCGCCGAAGATTTCAAGGCCCCACTGTACAAATCGGCGAAATCGTGACCGGCTTTTCAACCCTGCGTTGCGCCGCCGCCAGACTCACCCCGCGAGGAGGCGCGGCAGAGCGAGGGTCAGGCCGGGAACCGCGACAAGGAGGGCGATCCGGAGAAGCTCGGCCCCGATAAAGGGCAGCACCCCGCGAACGGTCTCGCGCATCGCGACGTCGGGCGCGAGCGCGCCGATCAGGAACACGTTGAGGCCGACCGGCGGGGTGATCAGCCCGAGCTCCACCACCACGAGCGCCAGCACCCCGAACCACAGCTTGAGCGCCTCGGTCTCCATCCCGAACGCCGCCTCCCCGGCCGCGACGAAGGGCCCGCCGTTGAGCGTGACCAGCACGGGCCAGACGAAGGGCACGACGACGAGGATCATCGCGAGGCTCTCCATCAGGCAGCCGAGCGCGAGCAGGAGCCCGAGGATCGCGAGCAGCACCGTCCACGGCTCGAGCCCGCTTGCCCCCGCCCAGTCGGCGACCGCCGCGGGCAGGCCCGCGCGCGCGAAAAAGCCCGACAGCACCTCGGCGCCGATCAGGATCAGGTAGATCATCGCGGTGGTCACCGCCGCCTCGCGCACCGCGGCGACGAGCCCCGCGCGGCCGAGACCGCGCCCGACGAGGCGAAGCGCGAGGCCGTAGAGCAGCACGGCCACCACGCCGACGGCCGCCGCCGGCGTCGGCGTGAAGAGCCCGAGGCCGAGCCCCGCGATGATCGCGCCGAAGATCGCCAGCACCGGCACGAGCCGGCGCAGCGCGCGCGCCCGCGCGGGCCCCGGCATCGGCGGCGGCAGCGGCGCGGCCTCGGGCCGCAGCCGAACCCAGAGGAGGATCACCGCCGCGAAGCCCGCCACCGCGAGGACCCCGGGCAGGATCGCGGCGCGGAACATGTCGATGATCGAGGCCTCGACGATCACGGCGTAGACGACGAGCGCGACCGAGGGCGGGATCAGGATGCCGAGCGTGCCGCCCGCCGCGAGCGTGCCGGTGGCGAGCCGCGGGCGGTAGCCGAGCCGCCGGAGCTCGGGCAGGGCGACGCGCCCCATCGCCGAGGCGGTTGCGAGCGAGGAGCCGCAGACCGCGCCGAAGCCCGCGCAGGCGCCGACCGCCGCGACCGCCGCGCCGCCACGCATCCGCCCGGTGAGCGCGCGCACGCCCTCGAAGAGATCGCGGCTGAGATCGGCGCGCGCGGCGAGATAGCCCATCAGCACGAAGAGCGGCACGACGGACAGCTCGTAGCTCGACACGCTCGACCAGGTGAGGGTCTTGAAGCTCGCGAGAAAGGGGCCGAAGCGGAGCCACGGCGCGACCAGGCTGAGCGCCCAGTTGCCGCCGATGCCGACCGCGAGCATGGCGAGGCCCACGGGCACCCGGAGCGCGATCAGGAGCGCGAGCGCGGCGAGGCCGAGCAGCCCGACGGCCTCGCGTTCCATCTCAGCCGCGAACCGCCTGATGCGCCGCGACCGCCGCCCAGAGCGCGAAGCCGAGGACGCCGGGCGCGTAGAACGGCCAGTCGGGCCAGCCGAGGATCGGGCTCGCGGCGCCGTCGGCCCGCGCCTGCAGCAGCCCCGCCGCCATCCAGCCGGCGAGGAAAAGCCCGGCGGCGGCGGTGAGGACGAGCGCGGCCCGGTCGAGCGCCCGCGCCGCGCCGGCGCCGAGACGGCCGACGAGGAGGTCGACCGCCACATGGCCGCGCGCGCGCTGGCACTCCGGGAAGAGGAGCGGCACCGCCGCGCCCGTCAGCCGCGCCACGGCGTCCTCGTAGCCCGCGATGCCGGGCACGGCGAGGCCCGTGCGGCTCAGCGCGAGGGCCGCTATGTCGGCGACCGTGAGCGCCGCGACCCCGAGGAGCGCCGCGCCTCCCGACAGCGCCGCCGCGCCCGAGAGGGCGGCGAGCCGGCGCTCGGCCGCGCCGGTCACTCCGCGGGCGTCCGCGCCGCCTCGGCGACCGCGGACCGCGCCGCCTCGACGAGCGCCGACCCGTCGATCCCCTGCGCGTCCGCCTCGGCGATCCAGCGCAGCGTCGCGTCGTCCGCCGCGGTGAGGAACGCGGCCATCCGCGCCCGGTCGAGCCGGAGGATCTCGCCCCCCGCCTCGCGGCGCGCGGCCTTGCCCGCCGCCTCGGCGTCGTCCCAGGCGCGGCCGGCGAACTCGGCGACATTGGCGCCCGACTGGCCGTCGATCACCGCGCGCAGATCCTCGGGCAGCGCCTCGTAGCGCGCCCGGTTCATCGCCAGCAGGAACACCGCCGTGCCGAAGCGCTCGCCGTCCGCGCCCTCCACCGAGACCCGGGTCAGCTCGTGGAGGCGGAGCGGCGGCATCACCTCGAAGGGGAGCAGCGCGCCGTCGACCGCGCCCTTGGCGAGCGCCTGCGGCAGCTCCGGCACGGGCATGCCGACCGGCTCGGCGCCCCAGGCCTCGATCGCCCAGGCGCCGGTGCGCGAGGGCGTGCGGAGCCGGAGCCCCGCGAGATCGGCCGGCGCCTCGGCCCGCGTCTCGCGCAGATGGATGGCGTTGCCGCTGTGCACATGCACGAGGAGCGGGACGACCTCGGCGAAATCCGCCGCGATCCGCGGCCAGACCGCCTGGATCGCCGCGTTCGTCGCCCGCGCCGAGCCGCCGTGCACGCCCGGCAGCTCAAAGACCTCGGCGCGGGGAAACACGCCCGGCGTGTAGCCCGTCACGGTCCAGACGATGTCGGCGAACCCGTCGCGCGCCTGGCCGTAGAGCTCGGGCGGGCTGCCGCCCATCGCCATCGAGGGGAAGATCTCGATCGCGATCCGGCCGTCGGAGGCCGCCTCCACCCGCTCGGCCCAGGGCGCGATGAAGTTCGCATGGGTGTTCGAGGTCGGCCCGAGGAAGTGGTGCAGCGTCAGCGTCACCTCGGCGGCGCGCGCCGGCAACGCGGCGAGCGCGAGGAGGAGGGCGAAAGCGAGGCGGGTCATCGGGGCTCCCTGTCAGGCGGCGGCGGGCAGGCCGAGGATCGCGCGCGCCTCGGCGGGGGTCGCGACCGGTCGGCCGTAGTCGTGGGCGAGCGCCGCGACCCGCTCGACCAGCGCGGCGTTCGACGGCGCGAGGGTGTGGCGGTCGAGGCGGATGTTGTCCTCGAGGCCGGTCCGGCAATGCCCGCCGAGCTCGAGCGACCAGCGGTTGAGCTCGATCTGGCCCGCGCCGATGCCGGCGCCCGCCCAGGTCGCGCCCGGGCTCAGCCGCCCGAGCGTCGCCACGTAGAACTCGAAGACCGCGCGGTCGACCGGCATCGCGTTCTTCACCCCCATCACGAACTGCACGTGCAGCGGCGGCTCGAGCCGTCCGTCCCCGGCCATCCGCACCGCCTGGAAGATGTGGCTGAGGTCGAAGGCTTCGAACTCGGGCTTCACGCCGTGGGCGCGCATCACGGCGGCGAGCCAGACGACGAGC
>CAZWDE010000312.1:0-4079 GCA_964632555.1 uncultured Limibaculum sp. | reverse complement strand
GCGCGGCGATGCGGCCGAAATCCATCGGCGGCAGCGGCTCGGTGATGAAGTCGCCGATCTGCGCCTCGGGGTTCCGGAGCCGCGCCTCCTCGAGGGAGATCTCGGTGAAGTGGTTCTCCACCTCCTCGACCACCTCGAGCGCGCGGCTCATGTGCACCTCGCCGGTCTTGCGGTCGATGAAGGCGCGGATGTCGTACTCGGCCCCGTAGCGCGAGCGCGCCGCCTTGCCGAGGCTCTCCTCCATCGCCTCGATGACGAGCTCGCGCTCGATCAGCTTCTCGCGCGCGACCGCGTCGGCGATCTGCAGCAGCTCCAGCTTGTTGGCACTGACCATCAGGCGTCCTTCCATTCGCGGGTGGCGCGCGCGTCCTCGGCGCTCTCGCCCGTTTCCTCGCCGGCGCCGGCCGGCTCCTCCTCGATCGTGTCGAAGGCGGCCTCGTCGAAGCGGCCCTCGGACGCCCTGAGGCTCTCGGCGATCAGGTCGTCGGTCAGCACCAGCTTGGCGTCGGCCAGCCAGTCGAACTCGAGCCCGATCGTGCCCTCGTCGATCTCGATCAGCACCTCGCGGCCCTCGATGCCGGCGAGGACGCCGCGGAAGCGCTTGCGCCCGTCGATCGGCTCCTCCGTCTCGAGCTTGGCCTCGTAGCCCTCCCAGCGCGCGAAGTCGGCGAGCCGGGTCAGCGGGCGGTCGATGCCGGGGCTCGAGACCTCGAGGGTGTAGGCGTCCGCCAGCGGGTCCTCGACGTCGAGCAGGGCGGAGATCGCGCGGGAGAGCTCGGCGCAGTCCTCGATCTCCATCCGCCCGTCGGGGCGCTCGGCCATCACCTGCAGCGTCTTGGTCTTGCCCCCCATCAGCCGCAACCGCACCAGCGCATAGCCCATCGCCTCGATCGTCGGCGCGACGAGCGCGGCGATGCGCTGATCGAACGGGGCTTTCGCGACGAGATCCGCCACCATGGTCCTCCGAGGCTCGCACGGGTCCGGCGATGGCGCGCCACCCGACATCCATCCAGCTCTCGGAGATATCGGACCGACGGGCCCGGCGGGGCCGCGCCGGGCGGCGCGCCCTCGCGATATGCGGGTGACATACGCGGCCACGGCCGGATGCGCAAGTCCCGCCTCGGACGGCCCGCGCGTTCACGACGCGATCATTGCCCGTTCACGACTCGTTAAGGATGGTGCGAAATGGTATCCGCTAGAGGTTGGGGATCAGGACCGGGCGGCGGCGCCGGGTCGGCCGGCGGTGCCGCGGCCCGGGCGCCGGGCCCGGCCGGCCTCCGCCGCGCCCGCAGCATTTCGAGGCCCTCCGCGGGGACATGGACACGGCCGACATCATCCTGCTCGCGACCCAGACGATCGCGTTCGCGGCGATCGGCCTCGCCGCCGTGTTCGTCGGGCGCTGGGCCGGCTGGCGCGTCGGGCGCCTCTCCGAGCTCGTCGAGGCGAGCCCCGACCCCGCGGTCGCGACGCGCTTCTCCGGCCGGATCGTGGCCTGCAACGACGCGATGGTCCGTCTCGCCGGGTCCGGCCACACCACGCTCGAGGGGCTCCTCGAGGCGAGCCTCGAGCGCGCCGGCGCCTCGGCGATCTATCGCCTCAGCCAGACCGTGCGGAGCCTCGGCTTCGCCGTGATGCCGGTCCTGCTGAGGGACAGCGCCGAGCCGCGCTATCTCACGGTGACCGAGCCGCGCCCGGGCCACCTCGTCTGGTCGCTGCTGCCGACCGACACGGCGGCGCGCATGATGCCCGCGCTCGTCACCTCGCCCTACGAGGCCGCGCCCTTCGCCCACACGCGCGAGCGCGGCCCCGAGCCCGCCCTCGTCAACGCCCGGTTCCGCCGGCTCTTCGGCGCCGACCCCGCGCCCGTCTTCGCCCGCCTGCCGGAGCGGCCCGCCTGCCGCGGCGAGCGGGTCGCGCTCACCGCGCGGGACGGCAGCCTGCGCCCGCTCCACGCCTTCATGGAGGAGGCCGCGCCCGGCGAGCGCGAGCTCTTCCTGTTCCCGGCGGGCGAGGGGCAGGCGCCGACCGGGCCCACCCGGATCCTCGAGCTCGTGCCGGTCGCGCTCGCGCAGTTCGACACCGCGGGCACGCTGCTCTGGTGCAACGGCCACGCCCGCGAGATCCTCGGCCGCCACGCCGCGCCCGGCGCCACGCTCGAGGCGATGTTCGCCCCCCTCGGGCAGGCGATCCTGCCGCGCGGCGACGCGCCGGCCGGCGCCGGGCGGGGGCAGATGGCGCAGCTGCGCGGCACCGAGGCCTTCGTCCAGATCGCCGTCACCCGCGTCGACTTCGGCGACCGCCCGACGCTCCTCGCCGTGCTGACCGACGCGAGCCAGCTGCGCCAGCTGCAGGACCAGTTCGCGCAGAGCCAGAAGATGGAGGCGGTGGGCAAGCTCGCGGGCGGGGTGGCGCACGACTTCAACAACGTTCTCACCGCGATCGTCGGGCACTGCGACCTGCTGCTGCTCAGCAAGGACGCGAGCCACCCGGACTATGCCGATCTCATGCAGATCACGCAGAACGCCAACCGCGCCGCGGCGCTGGTGCGCCAGCTGCTCGCCTTCTCGCGCAAGCAGACCCTCAACCCCGAGAACCTCTCGGTGCAGGACGTCGTCTCCGAGACCCACTACCTGCTGACGCGGCTGCTCGGCGAGGCGGTCACGCTGCATCTCGAGATGGCGCCCGAGCTCTGGACCGTGCGGGCGGACCACCAGCAGCTCGAGCAGGTGCTGATGAACCTCGTGGTCAACGCGCGCGACGCGATGCAGACGAGCGGCACCGTGACGATCCACGTCCGCAACGTGACGCGCCCCGACCCTGGCGAGGACGGCGGCGCCGCGCGCGATTTCGTCGAGATCTGCGTCACCGACACCGGGCCGGGCATCGACCCGTCGGTGATCGACAAGGTGTTCGACCCGTTCTTCACCACCAAGCCGAAGGGGGAGGGCACGGGCCTCGGCCTCTCCACCGTCTACGGCATCGTCAAGCAGTCGGGCGGGTTCATCTTCGCCGAGAACGCCGAGGCGGGCGGCGCGCGCTTCCGCATCCTGCTGCCGCGCGCGCGGGAGGAGGCGCCCGTCGCGCCGGCCGCCAGCCCGCCGCCGCCGAAGCGCCGCGACCTCACGGGCAAGGGCTCGGTGCTGCTGGTCGAGGACGAGGCGCCGGTGCGCGCCTTCGCCGCGCGGGCGCTCCGGCTGCGCGGCTACGAGGTCGTCGAGGCGGCGACGGCGGAGGAGGCGACCGAGGTGCTGAAGGACGAGCAGTACATGGTCGATCTGATCGTCTCCGACGTCGTGATGCCGGGCATGGACGGGCCGACCTTCGCGGTCGAGGCGCGGCGCATGCGCCCGGGGCTGCGGCTGATCCTCGTCTCGGGCTATGCCGAGGAAAGCTTCCGGAAGACCCTCGCCGACGCCGATTTTCTCTTCCTGCCCAAGCCCTTCTCGCTCAACGAGCTGACCGCCAAGGTCAAGGAGGCGCTCGCCGAGACCGAGCCGGGCTGACACGGCCGGCGCGGGGGCTGTTAACCCCTCCTTCACCATGGGCGGCGTCAACTCGCCCTGTCGCCGCGAGGTCGACTCGAATTTGTTCTGTCTTCGTTTCGCGCCACATGGCATAACGCGCGAACATGTCCGGAACAGACCGGGGCCCCGAGACCGGAGCCGATGGCGGGGACGGCAATTGCCCGGGCTCGGGCGCTGTGGGATAAGAGGAGACGACGATGGCGGACAGCCTGCTCAAGCTCGACGAAAGGCGCGGGATGGACAAGCAGAAGGCGCTCGAGAGCGCGCTCGCCCAGATCGAGCGGAACTTCGGCAAGGGCTCCATCATGAAGCTCGGCCAGCGCGAGGTGATGGATGTCGAGGCGGTCTCGACCGGGTCGCTCGGGCTCGACATCGCGCTCGGCATCGGCGGCCTGCCGAAGGGGCGGGTCGTCGAGATCTACGGCCCCGAGAGCTCCGGCAAGACCACGCTCGCGCTCCACGCCATCGCCGAGGAGCAGCGCGTGGGCGGCACCTGCGCCTTCGTCGACGCCGAGCACGCGCTCGACCCGGTCTATGCGCGCAAGCTCGGCGTCG
>CAZWDE010000311.1:0-4088 GCA_964632555.1 uncultured Limibaculum sp. | reverse complement strand
CGGCGCGGCCCGGCCGCCCGGCTCAGGGCGTGAGAATCAGCTTGCCGCGGAGCCCGCCCGTCTCCATGCGCCGGTGCGCCTCGGCGGCCTCGGCGAGCGGCAGCACCGCGTGCGTCACGGGCCGCAGCCGCCCGCTCGCGAAGAGCGGCCACACCTCGGCCTCGAGCTCCCGCGCGACGGCGGCCTTGAACGCGTCGGAGCGCGGCCGCAGCGTCGAGCCGGTGTAGGTGAGCCGCTTCAGCATCACCGGCAGCAGGTCGACCTCGACCTTCGAGCCGGCGCGGAAGGCGAGCTGCACGATGCGCGCGTCCATCCGGCAGGCCTTGATGTTGCGCTGCACATAGTCGCCGCCCATGATGTCGACCACGATGTCGGCGCCGCCCGCCTCCTTGACCACGGCGACGAAGTCCTCCGAGCGGTAGTCGATCGCCCGCGCCGCGCCGAGGCTCTCGCAGAAGGCGCGCGCCCCCTCGGAGCCCGCCGTGGCGAAAACCCGGAGGCCGCGCGCCGCCCCGAGCTGGATCGCCGTCGTCCCGATGCCGCCCGCGCCGCCATGCACGAGGAGGTTGGCCCCCTCGGGCACGTCGTGCCCGTGGAAGACGTTGGACCAGACGGTGAAATAGGTCTCGCAGAGCCCGCCGGCGTCGGTCTCCGACACGCCCTCGGGGATCGGCAGACAGTGCTCGGCGTCGACCGCGACATACTCGGCGTAACCCCCGCCCTTGGTCAGCGCGCAGACCCGGTCGCCGACCTGCCAGCGCGCGGCGCCCTCGCCGAGCCCGGCGACCTCGCCCGAGACCTCGAGCCCGATGAGATCCGACGCGCCCGGCGGCGGCGGATAGCTCCCCGAGCGCTGCATCAGGTCGGGGCCGTTGACGCCCGCAGCCGTCACCCTGACCAGCACCTGGCCGGGTCCCGGCTCCGGGATCGGCCGGCGCCCGGGAACCAGCACCTCCGGTCCGCCGCCCGCGCCGTGCTCGATCGCCGTCATCTCGCCCATCGGCCGGCCTCCCTTGCCCGTGTGTCCGCGCCCGTGTAGCCCTCGGCGGCACCGCGCGCAATCGCGCGGGCGCCGAGCGGAGGGCGGAGGCGGCGATGGCCGGACGGCGGGAACAGCGACGGCCTCGGCGGGCGCGGCGGGCGCGCGGCTGATGCCCGAGCGCCGCGCGATCCCGCCCTATCTCGCCGAGCGGTTCCGCAGCTGGCGCGCGCTCCGCTTCGAGCCCAACCGGATCTGGCACGCGCGCCTCGCGGAAGAGGGCCAGCGACCGCGCACCATGGTGATCAGCTGCTGCGACAGCCGGGTCGACACCGTGCAGATGTTCGGCGCGGAGCCCGGCGATCTCTTCGTGCTCCGGAACGTCGCCAATCTCGTGCCGCCCTTCGAGCCGGACCACCAGCACCACGGCACCTCGGCGGCGGTCGAGTACGCGGTCACCGTGCTGCGCGTCGCGCACATCCTCGTGGTCGGGCACTCCAACTGCGGCGGCGTGGCGGCCTGCGACGCGCTCTGCTCGGGTCGCGAGGACGCCGTGGCCGCCGGCAGCTTCCTCGGGCGCTGGACCGAGATCCTGCGGCCGGGCTGGGAGCGGGTGCGCGCGGCCGAGACCGATCCCGCGCGCCGGCAGACCGCGCTCGAGCGCGAGGCGGTGCTGACGAGCCTCGCCAATCTGCGCAGCTTCCCCTTCGTCGCCGAGGCGCTCGAGGCGGGGCGGCTGAGCGTGCACGGCGCCTGGATCGACATCGCCAACGGCGCGCTCTTCGCGCACGACCCGGACCGCGGCTTCCTGCCGGTGCCCCACCGCTGAGCGCGCGCCGCCGTCGTGCCGGGCGGGGCGACGGGCCGGCCGCGCGCGCTACCTGCCGGCGCAACCGCAACCGACCGGAGGCGCCATGACCCCCGTCCTCGCCTATCTGGCGACCCTCGTCACCTTCCTCGTGCTCGACGCCGTCTGGCTCACCCGCGTCATGAAACCGCTCTTCGAGGCGCATGTGGGCGATCTGCTGCGCGCCGAGCCCCGGCTCGGCGTCGCGGCCGGCTTCTACGCGGTCTACTGCGCGGGGATCGTCTATTTCGCGAGCTGGCCGGCGCAGGCGGCGGGCAGCTGGTGGCCGGCCGCCCGCGACGGCGCGATCCTCGGGCTCCTCGCCTACGGCACCTACGAGATGACCAACATGGCCACGCTCAAGGGCTGGCACTGGCGGATGGTGATCACCGACATCGCCTGGGGCACGGCGCTCACGGCGGTCTCGGCGCTCGCCGGCTACGCCGTGCTGGCCTCGCGCAACCCCGCCTGATGGCCCGGTTCGTCGAGCCCCTTCCATCCCTTCGATGTCGAGATCTGGCTGGAGCGCAAGCGCACCGACCGGAGCGAGCGCGGGTATCTCGTCAACCACCCCGGGGGCGGCGACACGATCCTCGAGGAGCGCTCCAACCTCGACTGGTGGCTCGAGGAGCGCGCGGGCGTCGAGCGGCGCTGGATGCGCCCGGCGCCGCGGCGCTTCGCGCTCGGATCCGCCATCGCCGGGCGGCATGTCCGGTGCGGGGTCCCGACCGTCTCGGTGCCCCCGGGAACCGACGAAGCCCGCCTCACCAAAATTCTGAGCTAGAACTGCGGCAGGATCCCGCTGCGAAAGCCGCGCCCCCATGGCGGGGACTGAGCTGGATGACCTTCGTCTCCGATGCGTTCTGGGAGGCGATGCAGGCCGAGGGCGTCCGGGGCTTCGCCGATCCCGTCCGCATCGAGGAGGTCGACACGCCGGAGGGGGCCGCGCCCGCGGTCGCGCTGCCGCCCCGCTCCCCGGTCGGCGGGAAGGGCAGCCATGTCAACCAGGTCGAGAGCGTGCTCGGTCCCGTTTCCGCGGAAATCCGGCAATGGACGAGCTTTGCCTGGGACCACAAGACCGACAGCGAACCCGGCGTCGCTTTCCCCGAGGATCTCGAAGTCGCGCCGTGTCGCGCAACCGCCGACGCCGAGTTTGTTCGTCTCCCGCACGACAAGCGGAACCTCATGTTCCACGCAAACACGCAGTCCGGGAAATGTATGGACCGCCCCGGGCGTGCATGCGCGGCGCCGCCATGACCGAACGCCTCTTCCACCGCCTTCTCGCGCGCGGGATGCAAAACCTCCAGCGCGTCTGCTTCACCTTCGACATCACCTGAGGCGCGCGCCATCGGGGCTGCTTGACTCCGCACCGGCGCGAACGAAGTATGAACACATGCGACGGACACCGGCGACTCATCTGGCTCTCGCGAGGCTCCCCGACCCCGGCCAAGGGGCGGCGGCCGACCCTCTCGCGCTCCTCGCGCAGATGGCGGACCAGGGCGTGCACGAACTCGCGGAAGCGGCCTTCGGCGACCACCCCGCCGCCGCGGGCCTCGCCGCGGCCGCGCTCGCCGCCCATGCCCGCCCCGGGCCCATCCTCTGGATCACGGAGGCGCGCGCGGCGCGCGAGCACGGCGCCCTCTCGGCGCGCGGCGCGGAGGCGATGGGGCTCGACCCCGGGCGGCTCCTCGAGATCCGCGCGCCCCGGGCGCTCGACGCGCTCTGGTCGGTCGAGGAGGCGCTCCGCTCGGGGGCCGTGGCGGCGGTCGTGGCCGAGATCGCCGACCCCGCGGCGCCCGACTTCACGCAGACCCGCCGCCTCGCGCTCGCCGCCGAGGCGCGCGGCGTGCCGGCGCTCCTGCTCCTCTCCCACGCCCGCGAGGGCGCGACCGCCGCGACCGCGCGCTGGCGGGTGGCCGCGGCCCCCTCGGCGCCCGACCCGTACGACCCGGAGGCGCCCGGCCGGCCCCGCTGGCGCCTCGCCCTCGCGCGCGCGAGCACCGCGCCCGGCGCGGTCGGCCGGCGCCACCTGATGGAGTTCGACGATGCGACGCTTTCTCTCCGTCTGGCTGACCGACTGGCCGCTCGACCGGCTGCGCCGGGCGCAGGCCGGGGCGGGCTCCGCGACGCCGGCTGAGGACGGTGCGGGCGCGGCCCCCTTCGCGCTGACCGAGCGGGCGGCCAAGGGGCTCCGCGTCGTCGCCGCCGCCGCCCGGGCCGCGGCGGCGGGCGGCGGCGCGGGGCTCACGCTCGCCGATGCGC
>CAZWDE010000310.1:0-4097 GCA_964632555.1 uncultured Limibaculum sp. | reverse complement strand
CCGGGGCGCGCGCGTGCGCGGCTCCGAGTTCGGCGAGCGCGCCGTCGAAAGCGTGCCCGTGCTGGCGGATCACGGCGCGCTGCGTCAGCTGCTGCGGATCGCCGGGCCGGACGGCGAGCGCGGCCTCGGCGCGGGCCGCCGCCGTGGCCCAGGGCGCGTCGCCCGCGCGGGCCGCGGCGACCCATCCGCGGAGATGGCCCGCCGGATCGGCGAGGAGGCTCGGCAGCGCCGCCTCGACGGCGGCGGCGCGGCGGGCGCTCTGCGGATCGGCCTCGTGCGCCGAGGCGGCGAGGCCGAGGAGCGCGGCGAGGGCAAGCAGCAGGACGGCGAGCCGGATCGGTGTCATGGCGGGTCTCCCTGTGACCGGGAACAAAAAGGCGGGCGCCCCACCCGGCGCCCGCCCGCGGCGTCCCGCCCGGCTCAGAGGCCGCCGGGGCCGCTGTCGGCGCGCACGCCGTCCGGCCGGTTGCGGCCGTTGAGGGGCGTCGCGGCATAGGGGAAGACGTCGTTGTAGGTGATGTCGTTCTCGTCGACGCGGTCGCCGGCGAAGCCCGAGAAGTCGGGCCCCGGCCCCGCGACGCCGAGCGCGATCAGCGCGATGTCGACGACGTCGTCGCCGAAGCGCCGCCCGTTCGGCCAGCCGCCGGGGATGAACCCGCCGTTGCCGAAGGGGTCCTGCACCTGGCTCTCGAGCACGTCGCCGCCGAACACGCCGAGGCGCGAGAACTCCGGATCGCCCGCGAGGCGGGCCGGCGGCGTGGTGAGGTCGACCTTGATGAGGTCGGGGATGAAGATCTGGCGGAGCAGCCCCGGGATCAGCTCGCTGACGCCGAGCACGCGGCCGAGCTCGGGATCCTCGGCGAACTCGGCGAAGAGGCGCTCGTCCTCGGTCGGGCGCGTCTCGTTGTAGCGGTCCTTCAGGCGGGTGGCGACCAGCGCCTCGGCGAAGAGCGGGTTGCCCTGCCGGCCGACCTGGCGCGCGACGCCGAGCCGACCGAGCGGGCCGACCGGGGAGCGCCGCGACGTGGTGGCGTGCACGCCGGCCATCGTGGCCTCGCCCAGCTCCGCGAGCGGGATGTTGAGCACGATCGTGTGCACGTTGAACCCGCCCTGGCTGTCGAACGGCTTCGACGGCGTGCCGGTCTGCGTGCCGAAGGAGAAGTCGAGGTCGAAGATCGACTGGATGTCGGCATAGAACCCGTCGTCGCGCTGCCCGGCGAAGACCTGATGACCGCGGCGGAGATCGGCGATGGCGCCGCGCGTGTAGGGGTCGAGCGCGGCGCGGCTGGCGACGCCGGGCTTGGCCGGCCTGTCGCCGTCGTCGCCCTGGTTGTAGAACGGCGTGACGAGCCCCTGGTTGTTGGGCGGCACGATCAGCCCGTCGCGCGCGCCCGCGCCGAGGATCCTGAAGCCGGAGAAGCGCCGCCCGCGATGGTCGCGCATCAGCACGCGGTAGGACTGGCGCAGGTTCTGGTTGGGGAAGAAGCCGTCGTCGCTCGGCTCGGCCCCGACCGGGCCGAGATAGTTCTGCAGGATGGTGTCCTCGTTGGCGAAGTCGGTGTCGAAGGTGATCTGGTAGGTCAGATCGGGCTCGCCGGTCGTCACGTTGTCGTCGAGCGAGACGACGATGCGGTAGATCACGCGGTCGTCGAAGCGGAAGGTGTTGGGCCCGATCCCCGGCTCCTCGAAGGGGAAGACCGAGAGCGCGGTCGTCAGATAGCGCACCCCGGTCTCGGGGTCCTCGCTCAGGAAGGCGTAGACGTCGGTGGTGTTGGCGGCGTCGTCGAAGGTGATGAGCGGCGCGTCCATGTGGCTCGAGGCGTGGGCCGGGAGGCCGAGGCCGAGGAGCCCGAGAAGCGCGCCGGCGGCGATGCGGGTGCGGGGTGGCATGGGGCGATGTCCTCACTGTCGGTTCTGGCGATGGCGGCCGCGCCGCTCTCCCTCGCGGGAGGCTGCCCGACACGGCCGAGAAACGGCGGGCGGGCGGCGCGCGGATGCAGTCGCGGCGCGATCGGGCGCGCGGCGGCGCGGGCGGCGTGCAACTTTCCGCCCTCCCCCGACGAACTCCCTCCAGTGCCGCCCGGTGCGGCGAGGCAGGCCCCGGGCGGGCCGGGAGGGCATCGTGACGGATCGGACCGACCATCCTCGGGGTCGCGCGCGGGAGGGCGACGGGCTCGCGGCGCTGCTCGCCCGCGTGGCCGAGGGCGACCGCCTCGCCTTCCGCGCGCTCTACGGCCGCACCGCCGCGCAGGTCTTCGGCGTCGCGCTCAAGGTGGTGCGCGACCGCGACCTCGCCGAGGAGGCGGCGCAGGACGCCTTCGTCGCGATCTGGCGGCGGGCGGGATCCTACGATCCGGGAACCGGCTCGGCGGCGGCCTGGATCGGGACGGTCGCGCGCAACCGGTCGATCGACGCGCTGCGGCGGCGCCGGGCGCGGCCGGATCTCGGCGCCCCGGCGGAGCCCGACGATCTGCCGGGCGACGGCGACCACGCGGCGCGCACCCTCGACCGGCTCGCGCTGGCGCGGCTCGTGACGGCCCTGCGGCCGGATCATCGCCGCGCCCTCGTCCTCGCGCTGGCCGGGGGGTACAGCCACGCCGAGGTCGCCGCCGCCCTCGAGGTCCCGGTCGGCACGGCGAAATGCTGGGTCCGGCGTGGACTGGCGGCGGTGCGCGCGCTAACCATGCCGGACGGGGCCGGCGCGCGGCCGGGCCCGGGCGAGGCCGACATCGATGCCGGATCGCCGGGCTGAGCGCGGGCGGGCCCCGGCGCCGGAGCATCGCGACGGAGGAAGCGGCCGGGCCCCGACGCGCCCACGCCCGGCCCATGGAGATCGGCTGGCCGATGCCGGAGAAGCCGGAGATCCCCGAGCTCGACGCGCTCCTGGTCTCGGTGGCCGGCGGCGACCGCCACGCCTTCGCCGAGCTCTACGACCGGGCGGCGCCGCGGCTCTTCGGCCTCGTGATGCTGATCTGCCGCGACCGCGCCCTCGCCGAGGACGCGCTGCAGGAGACCTTCGTCGAGGTCTGGCGCAAGGCGGCGCGCTATGACCGCGGGCGGGGACGCGCCTCGACATGGCTGGCCGTGATCGCCCGCGGCCGCGCCGTCGATCTGATGCGCGAGCGGCGCCGCCGCGGCCTCGGGGGCGGCGACGGCGACGGCCCCGGATCGGAGATCGCCGGCGGGCTCGTCGGCGCGACCGCGCTCGAGAGCGGCGCGGTCGAGCTGCTGACCCTCATCGACTGCCTCGCGCGGCTCGATCCGCGCACCCGCGAGATGGTGCTGATGGCCTATTTCGAGGGGCTGAGCCGGGCCGAGCTTGCCGCGCGCTACGCCGCGCCCGAAAACACCGTGAAAAGCTGGCTGAGACGCGGACTGGCCGCGCTCCGCCGTTGCCTGGAAGAGTGACCGTGGCCGACCCCGAGGACGATCCGGATCTCGACGCCGCCGAGCGCGCCCTCGGCACGCTGCCCGCGGGCCGCGAGACGCCCGAGGCGCGGGCCGCCCGCGAGCGCTGGGAGGCCCGCTTCGCCGGGATCGCCGCCACGGTCGAACCGGTCGAGCCGCCGGCGGACCTGCTCGACCGGATCGAGCGGCGCATCGACCGCGAGGATGTCGACCGGTTCGCCGTCGATCTCGCCCGCGAGCGGCGCGCCAGCCGGCTGTGGCGCGCGGGCGCGATCGCCGCCTCGACCCTGCTCGCCGTGGTGATCGCCGCCTGGGCGCTCGCGCCGGGCGTGCCCGACCGTTACGTCGCCGTCGTCTATTCCGACGACGATCCCGACGTCGCCGGCATGGTCGTGCATCTCGATCCGCGGGCCGGCACCGCGACCGTGATCCCGATCCTCCCCCCCGCCCCCGCCGACGCCGACTACGAGATGTGGCAACTGCGCGAGGGCGAGACGCGCCCCACCTCGCTCGGCCTGCTGCCGCGCGGGCCTGTGGTGCGCCCGCGGATCGAGGCGGAGCCGGGCGATCTCTTCGCGATCAGCCTCGAGCCGCCGGGCGGCTCGCCCACGGGCCAGCCGACGCAGGCGCTCTACCACGGCCGGGTCGTCGAGGCCGACGATCCGTGAGCCGCCGGCCCGCCGCGCCAT
>CAZWDE010000309.1:0-4112 GCA_964632555.1 uncultured Limibaculum sp. | reverse complement strand
GGCTTCTACATCTCCCACGCGCTGGAGCTCGTCCGATGACCGATCTCGCGCCGCCCTCGCCGTCCCGGTCGCCGACGACGCAGTTCTGGAACACCGTCGGCCGGCGCCTCGTGCCCTTCGCCGACGCCGCCAGCCCCGACCTGCCGCTCGCCCGGATCCTGCGGCTCTCGCTCTTCCAGGTCTCGGTCGGCATGGCGCTGGTGCTGCTGACCGGCACGCTCAACCGCGTGATGATCGTCGAGCTCGGCGTCTCGGCCTGGCTCGTCGCGCTGATGGCGGCGCTGCCGATGCTGGCCGCGCCGTTCCGCGCGCTGCTCGGCTTCCGCTCCGACACGCACCGCTCGGCGATCGGGTGGAAGCGCACGCCCTATCTCTGGTTCGGCACGCTGACGCAGTTCGGCGGGCTCGCGATCATGCCCTTCGCGCTCATCATCCTCTCGGGCGACCAGACGACGGGCCCCGCATGGGCCGGGCCGGCCGCCGCCGCGCTCGCCTTCCTGATGGCGGGCGCGGGCGTGCACATGACCCAGACCGCGGGGCTCGCGCTCGCGACCGACCTCGCGCCCGAGGACAAGCGCCCGCGCGTCGTCGCGCTCCTCTACGTCTCGCTGCTCGTCGGCATGGGGGTCTCGGCCGGGCTCTTCGGCTGGCTGCTGGCCGACTTCTCCCAGCTGCGCCTCATCCAGGTGATCCAGGGCGCGGCGGTGCTGACGCTCGCGCTCAACCTCGTCGCGCTCTGGCGGCAGGAGCACGTGCGCCCGATGAGCCGGGAGGAGCGCGCGGCGCCGCGGCCGCGCTTCCAGGACGCCTGGCGCGATCTGATGGCGGGCGGGCGCGCGGGGCGGCTCCTCGCGGCGGTCGTGCTCGGCACGCTCGCCTTCACCATGCAGGACATCCTGCTCGAGCCCTATGGCGGGCAGGTGCTCGCGCTCGGCGTCGGCTCGACGACGGCGCTGACCGCGCTCTGGGCCATGGGCTCGCTCGCCGGCTTCGCGCTCGCCGGCCGCGCGCTCTCGAAGGGGCGCGACGCCTGCGGCCTCGCCGCCTGGGGCGCGGTGATCGGCGTCGCCGCCTTCTCGGCGGTGATCTTCGCCGCCCCGCTCGGCTCGGCCAACCTCTTCCGCGCGGGCGCGGCGCTCATCGGCCTCGGCGGCGGGCTCTTCGCCGTCGGCACGCTGACGGCCGCGATGCGGCTCGGGGCGGGCGGGCGCGCCGGCCTCGCCCTCGGCGCCTGGGGCGCGGCGCAGGCGACCGCCGCCGGCGCCGGCCTCGCGCTCGGCGGCGCGATCCGCGACGGCGTCTCGGCGCTCGCCGAGGCCGGGCGCCTCGGCCCGGCGCTCGCGGACCCCGCGATCGGCTACTCCGCCGTCTACCACCTCGAGATCGCGCTCCTCTTCGCGACGATCGCCGTGATCGGCCCGCTCGTCCGGGTCGGCCGCCCCGCCTCCGAGACCCGAGAGACCCGCTTCGGGATCGCCGAGTTCCCCGCCTGACCCTAGGAGACCCGCCATGGAAGACTACGGTACGCTCGTCGGCAACATCGACTTCGCCCAGGTGGCGCTCTACGCCTTCTGGCTCTTCTTCTTCGGCCTCGTGATCTGGATCCAGCGCGAGAACATGCGCGAGGGCTTCCCGCTCGAGTCCGAGGTGGACGGCCGCGACGCCGGCGCCGCGCCCTACGGGCTGCCGAGCCCCAAGACCTACAAGCTGCCCCACGGCAAGGGCGAGATCGTGCGCCCCGATCCCGCCTGGGAGGAGTCGGTCAAGCGCAAGGACCTCGCGATGCGCAAGGTCGCCCCGTTCTCCGGCGCGCCCTACGAGCCGACGGGCGACCCGCTCGCCGACGGCGTCGGCCCGGCCTCGTGGTGCCTGCGCGCCGACGAGCCGGACCTCACCCACGAGGGACGGGCCAAGATCGTGCCGCTGGCCTCGACCAACGAATTCAGCATGGCGCAGGGCACCCGCGACATCCGCGGCTACGACGTCGAGGGCGCGGACGGCGAGATCGCCGGCACCGTCCGGGACGTCTGGGTCGACAAGTCGGAGCAGCTGATCCGCTATCTCGAGATCGACCTCGGCAACGGCGACGGCACGCGGCTGATCCCGTTCACGCTCTGCGTGGTCAGCTACTGGTCCGACACGGTGAAGGTGCATTCGCTGAAGGCGAGCCAGTTCGCCGGCGTGCCCCGCACCGTGGCGCCCGACCAGATCACCATGCGCGAGGAAGACCGCATCTCGGCCTACTGGTGCGGCGGCAAGCTCTACGCCGACACGAACCGACTGGAGAGCCAGCTGTGAAGGACCACGAGGACATCGAGATCGAGCCGGTCCGCGGCCTGCCGGAGCTGCCGCCCGAGGGCGAGCGCATCCTCTGGCAGGGGCGCCCGGCCTGGGGGGCGCTCGCCTGGCGGGCCTTCGGCGTGCGCCTCGTGGCGCTCTACTTCGCGGCGATCGGGCTCTGGCGGGCGGTCGACTACTGGGCCGCGGGCCGGCCGGCGGAGGACATCCTCCTCGGCGTCGGCGCGCTCGCCGCGGTCGGCGTGATCGCCGCGGGGATCCTCGCCGCGATGGCCTTCGGCGCCGCGCGCACGACCGTCTACACGATCACCAACCGGCGCGTGGCGATGCGGGTCGGCGTGGCGCTCAACGTCACGCTCAACCTGCCGTTCCGCTGGATCGGCTCGGCGGCGCTCCGGCTCCACGGCGACGGGACGGGCGACATCCCGCTCCGGCTGACCGGCGAGACCAAGCTCGCCTATCTGATGCTCTGGCCGCACGCCCGGCCCTGGGCGATGCGCTCCCCGGAGCCCTGCCTGCGCGCGGTGCCCGACGGCGCGCGCGTGGCCGAGCTGCTGGCGCAGGCGCTCCGGGCGGACGTGGCGCAGCGGGCGGCCCCCGCGCCGGCGACCGCCCCTGCCTCGGCGCCCCGCGAGGGCCTGATCGCGGCCGAGTGACGGCCGCGACCGCGACACGACCGACCCGGAGGAGACTGCGATGACCGCCAAGGCCGAACCCATCGACCGCATCCCGCGCCCGATGCTCTTCGCCATCGGGGCGCTCCTTCTCGCGACCCTCGCCGCGACCGCGTGGTTCCGCTGGAGCGAGCGGCCGCCGCAGCACCGGGGCCCGGTCGCCGAGAGCGCGGCCGAGCGCGCCGCCATCCTGATCCGCGAGCAGGCGGGCGGCGGCACCCTGATCCTCGACCCCGCGAGCGGCGCCGAGATCGCGCGCCTCGCCGAGGGCACGGACGGCTTCGTCCGCGGCGTGCTGCGCGCCCTCGAGCATGTGCGCGACCGCCACGGCGTCGCGCACGGCACCCCGATCGAGCTCCTGCGCTGGCCGAACGGGCACATGGCGCTCGTCGACCCTGCGACCGAGTGGCGCGCCGAGCTGATCGGGTTCGGCGCTGACAATCTCGCAACTTTTGCCACTCTGATGTCAGCTACAGTTGACACCGGGGAGGCCCGCGAATGACCACCGCCTTCTGGCGCCGAGAGCGCATCACCACCCCCTGCACGGTCGAGGTGAGCCACACCTTCGACAGCCTGCACGCCCATGTGGTGCTCGACGGCGACATCGAGATCCGCCCGGGCGACGAGGTGCTCGTGCACGGTCAGGAAATCCACGTGCCCTATGGCGAGGTGCGCACCGAGCGGCGCGAGGCCACCGTGACCCGCGCCACGCTGCTCGAGCGGCTCTGGACGCGCGCGACCGGCGATCTGGAATTCATGGAACTCTGCGAGTTCAGCTTCTCGGAGGAGGTGCGGCTGTGAACGTTCAGGCTGATCTGGCGGAGGTGGCCCGCGAGGCGGGCGTCAACGAGACCACCGCCATGGCGCAGCAGACCACGCTGCTCGCGCCCCGCTTCTACACCACCGATTTCGACGAGATGGACCGGCTCGACGTGGCGCCCGTGCGCGAGGCCTGGGACGCCCTGATCGCCGAGATGAAGGCGGACCCCAACAAGGGGCACTTCAAGAAGACCGCGGAGTGGGACGAGATCGACTTCGACGCGCTCGACCCCGAGCTCAAGAAGGAGCTGGTCGACTTTCTCGTCTCCTCGCTCACGGCCGAGTTCTCCGGCTGCGTGCTCTACAAGGAGATGAAGAAGC
>CAZWDE010000308.1:0-4122 GCA_964632555.1 uncultured Limibaculum sp. | reverse complement strand
AGCGGATCGAGAGCTTCGCCGAGATCGTCAACCGCGCGGGCTACGCCTCGCCGGTCCGCACGCCGCGCGGCGAGGACATCCTCGCCGCCTGCGGGCAGCTCAAATCGGCCACCGAGCGGGCGCGCAAATCCCGCGCCGAGATCGCCGCGGAGACCGGCGGCGCCTGATCCATCCCCGGCGGCGGAGGCGCCCGTGCGGATCTATCGCTGCCCCGCCTGCGCGCAGACGGTCTTCCACCCCAACACGGCCTGCGACGGCTGCGGCGCCAGGCTCCACTGGGACCCGGGCGCCGACGCCTTCCTCGCCGGCGGGACCGACTGCGCCAACCGCGGCGAGATCGGCTGCAACTGGGCCGCGCCCGGGCCCGGCGCGCTCTGCCACGCCTGCGCGATGACCGTGGTGATCCCCGACACCTTCCACGGCGACAACCGCGCGCTCTGGACCGAGGCGGAGGCGGCGAAGCGGCGCGTGCTCGCCACGATCGGCCGCTGGGGGTGGTTCGCGCCCTCCGATCCCGGGCCGATGCCCCGGTTCCGGATGCTCTCGGAGGCGACGCGCCACGGCGCGACCGATGTCGTGATGGCGCATTCCGAGGGCCTGATCACGATCAACGTGACGGAGGCCGATCTCGTCGAGCGGCTCGAGCGGGCGGAGGAGTTCGGCGAGCGGCTGCGCACGATGACCGGCCATTTCCGCCACGAGCTCGCCCATTTCCTCTTCGAGCGGCTGCGCGACCGCCCCGGCTTCCTCGAGGCCGTCCGCGCGCTCATGGGCGACGAGCGGTCGGACTACCCGGCGGCGCTCGCCCGCTACCACGCCGACGGGCCGCCGCCCGGCTGGGCCTCGGCCCACATCACGCGCTACGCCGCCGCCCACCCGCACGAGGACTGGGCGGAGACGGTGACGCATCTGCTGCACCTGACCGACATCCTCGACAGCGCGGTCGCCGCCGGGATGGCGCCGCCGGGGCTCGCGGAGCCCGCCTACGACGCCTATGCCGAGCCGGACCCGGACCGGCTGATCGCGCTCGGGCTCGAGGTCTCGCTCGCGGTCAACCACATCAACCGCTCGGTGGGGCGGCAGGATCTCTATCCCTTCGTCCTCACCCCGGCGGTGCGGGCGAAGCTCGCCTTCGTGCATGGCTGGATCCAGAGGGCCGGCTGAGCAATGGCGCTGCAGAACCGCGTGACGCCCTTCGGCGAGATCGTCGCCGAGCCCTGGCGCGGCAGCCTGATGGGCAACCGCGGCTGCCTGCACACCGGCGCCGGGCGCGAGGCCCGGCTCGGGCGCGCGCGCTGGCGGAGCCGGGCGTGGATCGCCTGCCGGCTCGAGTTCCGCGGCCGGCGGCGCGATCCGATGCCCGAGGGGCGGTGGACGGCGCTCTTCTTCTGGGACGAGGCCTGCGCGCTCGCGGCGGGCCACCGGCCCTGCGGCGAGTGCCGGCGCGCCGATCTTCGCCGCTTCAAGGCGGCCTGGGCCGCGGCGGGGCTCCCGGGGGTCTCGGCGCGCGAGATCGACGCGACGCTGCACGCCGCCCGCACGGGCCCTCCCGGGCGGGCCGCGCCGGGCGCGATGCCCGAGGGGACGATGTTCGTCGATCCCGAGCACCCCGGCCGCGCGGTGCTCCGCGTCGGCGACCGGCTGATGACCTGGACGCCCGCGGGATACCGCGAGCGGCCGGGCCTCGCGCCGGACCGGCCGGCGACCGCGCTCACGCCCGCGCCGATCCGCGCGGTTCTCGCGGCCGGGTATCGCCCGGCGATCCGGCTCGGCTGAGCGGGCGCGCTCAGGCGGCGCGGCGCGCCCGGCCCGCGGCGAGGAGACCGCCCGCCGCGGCGAGCAGGAACCAGCCGGCCGCCGGCAGCGGGATCTGCGAGATCCTCACCGTGTCGACGAAGCCGCCGAGGGTGTCCTGCTCGCCGGTCGCCGCGAAGCCCACGGTCACCTCCGTGCCGTCGGCGGCGATCTCGAACACGTGGCGGATCAGCGTCCAGCTGCCGACATCGGTGTTCTGCGTCGCGTCCGGGCCGGTGACCTCGCCGTCGAGGATATTGGTCTCGATAAAGTAGGCGATGCCGTTGGTGCCGACGTCCTGCGTGCGCGGGCTGTAGTAGAAGCTGAACTCGTAGGCCCCCGCGTCGAGCGTCAGCTGCTGCTCCATCCGGGAGTTCGACTGGCCGTTCTTGGGCTCGCTGTCGAGCTCGACATAGTGGTCAGCCGAATGCGGCTCGAAATTCGTGATCGTGCCGGTGGACTGGACCTCGATGCCGAAGCCGCCCGCAGTTTGCCATCCGCCCGGCAGCGTCTCGTAGACGTCCCACGAGGTCTTGCCCGATCCGGACAGCGCGTCGAGCGTGTTCCCGTTCACGAGACCGACCCGGCCGTCCACGGTCTCGAAATCGCCGTTGCCGAGCAGATTGTCGCCGACGACATAGGCGCTCGCCGGCGACGCCATGGCGACGCACGCGAGCGCGGCGGCGCCGAAGCGCCACGAAAGATTGCACATAACTGACTCCTCGCTACCCGCTGTGAGCAAAGCCAGACGGTGACGTTTCTGTCAAGCGCGCCGGCCGCGCGGCGCTCAGAGGTTCTGCAGCTGCACCATGCCGAGCGCGTGGTAGCCCGCGTCGACGAACAGCACCTCGCCGGTGGTGCCGCCGCCGAGCCCCGACAGGAGATAGACCGCCGCCCCGCCGACATCGCCGAGCGTCGCGTTCTGCCGCAAAGGGGCGTTCTCGGCGCACACCTTGTAGACCTTCTTCGCGCCGCCGATCGCGCTGCCCGCGATGGTGCGCATCGGGCCCGGGCTGATCGCGTTCACGCGGATCCCCTGCGGCCCGAAATCGTTCGCCAGATAGCGAACCGAGGCTTCCAGCGCGGCCTTCGCGACGCCCATCACGTTGTAGTTGGGCATCACGCGCTGCGCCCCGAGATAGGTCATCGTGACCATCGCGCCGCCCGGCCCCATCAGCGCGCCGGCCCGGCGCGCGAGATCGGTGAACGAGTAGCAGGAGATCTCCATCGTGCGCAGGAAGTTGGCCCGGCTCGTGTCGGCATAGCGGCCCTTGAGCTCCTCCTTGTCGGAGAAGGCGACGGCGTGGACGAGAAAATCGAGCCGCCCCCAGTCCCGCGCCAGACGGTCGAAGACGGCGTCGAGCGTCTCCGGAGAGGTGACGTCGGCCGGCAACACGATCTCGGCGCCGACCGAGGCGGCGAGCGGCCGCACCCGGCGCTCGAACGCCTCGCCCTGATAGGTGAAGGCGAGCTCCGCCCCCTCGGCGTGCAGCGCCTGCGCGACGCCCCAGGCGATCGAGTGGTCGTTGGCGACCCCCACCACGAGCCCGCGCCGCCCCTCCATCAGGCCCGCGCGCCGCGCCGGGGCGGCGGCCTCGCCGGGCCGGGAGGCGTCCTCGGCGCTCATTCGCGGTACCGGCTGAGCGCGAGGGTCGCGTTGGTCCCGCCGAAGCCGAAACTGTTGGAGAGCACGGTGTCGAGGCCCGCCCCGTCGATCCGGCTGGTCACGGGCGGGGTGCCGGCGAATTCGGGATCGAGCGCGTCGACATTGGCGGAGGCCGCGATGAAGTCGCCCTCGAGCATCAGCAGGCAGTAGATCGCCTCCTGCACGCCGGTCGCGCCGAGCGAGTGGCCGGTGAGCGATTTCGTCGAGGAGTAGCGCGGCAGCGCCTCGCCGAACACGCTGCGCATCGCGGCGATCTCGCGGGCGTCGCCCACCGGCGTCGAGGTGCCGTGGGTGTTGACGTAGTCGACCCCGCGGCCGTCGAGGCTGGCGGTCGCGAGCTTCATGCACCGCTCGGCGCCCTCGCCGGAGGGGGCGACCATGTCGAACCCGTCGGAGTTGGCCCCGTATCCGGTGATCTCGGCATAGATCTTGGCGCCCCGCGCGCGCGCGCGCTCGAGATCCTCGAGCACCACCACGCCCGCGCCGCCCGCGATGACGAAGCCGTCGCGCTCGGCGTCGTAGGCGCGGGAGGCCGCCTCGGGGCGGTCGTTGTAGTGCGTCGACATCGCGCCCATCGCGTCGAAGAGGCAGGAGAGCGTCCAGTCGAGCTCCTCGCCGCCGCCGGCGAACACGATGTCCTGCTTGCCCCACTGGATCTGCTC
>CAZWDE010000307.1:0-4139 GCA_964632555.1 uncultured Limibaculum sp. | reverse complement strand
CAAGCGCGCTCAGTCCGCCGGCGCCGGCGCCGCACCGCGCAGGATCCGCCGCGCGACCACGAGCCCGAGCGCCGAGGAGCCGAGCGCCCAGAGCGCGAGCCACGCGGTCTGCTCCGGGAAGCTGAGGCCGAGATCGATCAGCAGCCCGGTGATGCCGGGCCCGGCCGCGGTCGCGAAGACCATCGCGGTGGTCGTCATCGCCCGGATCGCGCCGAGATGGCGGGTGCCGTAGAGCTCGGGCCAGAGCGCGCCCCAGAGCGCCAGCGACAGCCCCTGCGTGACGCCGAAGAGCGCGAGCACGCCGAGCCAGGCGAGTTCGCTGCCCGCCGGCCCGATCGCCGCCGTCGCGCCGGCCATCGGCAGGAGCGCCACCGGCAGGAGCCGGAGCGCCCCCACCCGGTCGACGATCGCGCCCCCCGCGAGCGAGGCGATCACCGTGAGACCGGCATAGACCGGGAAAGCGAGCGCCATCGCCTCGAGCGACCAGCCCTTCACCTCGGCGACATGCACCTGGTGGAAGAAGATCACGGTGCCGATGAAGGGCGAGGTGAGCACGATCGGCACCAGCGCCCAGAAGCTCCAGTGGCCGAGCGCGTCGCGCCGGCTCCAGTGCCGCCCGCCGAGCCCGGCGACGCTGCGCCCGGCCGGGTCGCCCTCGGGCGCCCGCTCGCGCGCGAGCAGCGCGGCGAAGAGCGGCGCGAGGGCGAGCGCGAGCAGCGCCGCGACGAGCCCCCAGGCGCCCCGCCAGCCGAGCGTCGCCGCCGCCGCCACCGTGATCGCGGGCAGCACGGCCTCGCCGAGCGAGAAGCCGAGCCCCGCCACCGCGACCGCCCGGCCCCGGCGGGCCCGGAACCAGCGCCCCATCGCGGTCATGGCGATGTGGCCCATCAGCCCCTGCCCGCAGAAGCGCAGGAGGAACACGGTGAGCGCCAGAAGCCAGAGCGACTGCCCGAGCGCCATCGCGGCCGCGGCCAGCGCGTAGAGCAAGGTCGCGCCGAGCGCGAGGCGGTCGAGCCGCACCCGGTCGGCGAGCGCGCCGGCCTGCACCAGCGCGGCCGCCGAGAGCAGCGTCGCCCCGGTGTAGAGCCCGCCCCACGCGCCGTCGGAAAGGCCGAACTCGGCCCGGATCTCGCCCGCGAAGAGCGCGATGAAGAAGGTCTGCCCGAAGGACGAGGCGAATGTCAGGCCGAAGCCGGCGCCGAGCCAGCGGGCGTTGTCGCGGTAGAAGCGGGCGGAGATGCGCATGGCCCCCGTCTAGGGCAGCGCGCCCCCGCCCGCCAGTGCGCCCTCCCGCCTCAGCGGACGGCGAAGCCGAAGCTCACCGCCGGGCCGTTGAAGAAGAAGAACCCGTCGGGCCCGCCGTGCCGGCGCCCGTAGTAGCCGCGGCCATGGTACCCCCGGCCGTAGTAGCCGCGATACGGGCGCGCGTGGTAGCCGCCCCGGAAGCGCCGCTTGCCGTAGCCGTAGTGGCCCTTGCGGAAGCCGTGGCGGAAGCCCCGGCGATAGCCGCGACCGTAGCCGTAGCCGTAGCCGCCGGCGAGGCGCTCGCCCTCGGCGGCGGCGGGCGCCGGCCGCGTCGCGGCGGAGGCCGCGTCGCCGGCCGCGGGGATGTGGGCGGCGCCGGCGGTCCCCGCCGCGCCGCGCGCGACGGCGAGAAGCGCCGCGCCGATCGTCGTCCTGAAGCTCATGCTGGCCTCCCTCCTGTCGATCCGGACTGAAGGGTAAACGGCCCGGCCCGCGCTTCCGTCGCGGCCGCCGCGCGATCGGCGCGAACCGGCCTCGGGCCGCCGCGGCTCAGCGCACGAAGCCGAAGCCGAAGCCGAAACCGCCGCGCCGGCCGAAGCCGCGCCCGCGGAACCCGAAGCCCCGGCGCACCCCGACGCCGCCGCGGAAGCCGAACCCGCCGCGGACGCCGAAGCCGCGGCGGAAGCCGAACCCGCGGCGCACGCCGAAACCCTTGCGCGCCACGACCCCGCCGCGGAACCGGCGATGCCCGCCGAACCGGTGGCCCCGGAAGGCCCGGCCGCGGAACCCGCGGCCCCGGAAGCCCGCGCGCTCGATCCGCGCCTCCGCCGCGCCGGCGCCGATAACGGCCGGCGTCGCGGCGAGCGGCGCCGGGCCGGCGGCCGACGGCGTGGCGAGCGCGATCCCGCCGGCGAGCGCGCCGGCCAGAAGCGTGGTGACGGCGACAGTCTTCATGGGCCCGTCTCCTCTGTTGCCCCGGCGGCGGCGCCGCGCCCCCCCCCACCTTCCGGGAGGTGGGCCCGCGGCGGCGTCCGCCCAAAGCACGCCCGCTCGCGCGCGCGTCAGCGGTTGCGCGCCCGCGCCGGCGCGGGATAGTGACGGTCGAGGGCATCCCGGGACGGAGGGCGGAGATCATGGACAAGTTCACGACGCTGACCGGGGTCGCCGCGCCCCTGCCGCTGATCAACGTCGACACCGACATGATCATCCCGAAACAGTTCCTGAAGACGATCCGGCGCACCGGCCTCGGCCGCAACCTCTTCGACGAGATGCGCTATCTCGAGGACGGCTCCGAAAACCCGGATTTCGTGCTCAACAGGCCCGCCTGGCGCGAGGCGAAAATCCTCGTCGCCGGCGAGAACTTCGGCTGCGGCTCGTCGCGCGAGCACGCGCCCTGGGCGCTGCTCGATTTCGGCATCCGCGTGGTGATCGCGCCCTCCTTCGCCGACATCTTCTTCAACAACTGCGCGAAGAACGGGATCCTCGCGATCACCCTGCCCGAGGCGGAGGTCGCGAAGCTGATGGACGACGCCGAGCGCGGGGCGAACGCGGTGCTCACCGTCGATCTCGAGGCGCAGGAGATCCGCGGGCCCGACGGCGGCGTGATCCGCTTCGAGATCGACCCCCACCGCAAGCGCTGCCTGCTCGAGGGGCTCGACGACATCGGCCTCACGCTCGAGAAGGCCGACGCCATCGCCGCCTACGAGGAGCGGGCGCGCCTCGCCGCCCCGTGGCTCCACGCCTCCTGACCGCCCTCGCGGCGGCGCTCGGCCTTGGCGTGTCGGGCCCGGCCGCGGCCGAGCCGCCGCCCGTGCCGGAGGGCGCGATCCGCGTGGCGCAGTTCAACGCCGCGCTCGTGCGCCAGGGGGCGGGGGTGCTGCTGCGCGACATCGGGCGCCGCCACCCCCAGATCGAGGCGGTGGCCGAGATCGTGCTCCGCGCGCGGCCCGACATCCTGCTGATCAACGAGCTCGACGCCGACCCGGAGGGCCGCGCGCTGGCGGCCTTCGCCGCGCGGCTCGCGGAGGGCGTCGCGGGGCTCGAGGGGATCGACTACCCCCACCGCTTCCAGGGCGCGCAGAATGTCGGCGTCCCCTCGGGCCACGATCTCGACCGCGACGGGCGGACCATGGGCCCGGGCGACGCCTTCGGCTACGGCCGCTTCCCGGGGCAGTACGCGATGGCGCTCCTCTCCCGCTTCCCGCTCGCGGGCGAGGTCCGCAGCTGGACCGGGCTCCCGTGGTCCGCGATGCCGGGCGCGCGCCGGCCCGTCCGCCCCGACGGCGCCCCGTTCCACCCCGATCCCGTCTGGGCCGCCATGCGGCTTTCGTCGAAGGCGCACTGGGCGGCGCCGATCGCCACGCCCGTCGGCACGCTCCGCCTCCTCGCCGCGCATCCGACGCCGCCCGTCTTCGACGGGCCCGAGGACCGCAACGGGCGGCGGAACGCCGACGAGATCCGGCTGCTGCGCGAGATCCTCGACGGCGCGGGCTGGCTCGTCGACGACGCGGGCACCCCCGGAGGCGTGCCCGCCGACGCGCCGGTTGTGGTGGCGGGCGATCTCAACGCCGACCCGCTCGACGGCGACGGCATCCGCGCCGAGATCGCCGCGCTTCTCGCCCATCCGCGGCTGCAGGACCCCGCGCCCGAAAGCCCGGGCGGCGCGGAGGCGGGCGGCGGCGCGGCGCGCGCGGGCGACCCGTCGCGCCACACCGCCGACTGGCCGGATCCGCCCGGCGGTCCCGGCAATCTCCGCGTCGACTACGTCCTGCCCTCGGCCGGGCTCCGCGTCCTCGCCGCGGGCGTCTTCTGGCCCGCGCGCGCGGATCCGCTCGCGCGCCTCGTCGCCCGCCGCGGCCGAACGCTCGCAAGCTCGGACCACCGCCTCGTCTGGG
>CAZWDE010000306.1:2789-4173 GCA_964632555.1 uncultured Limibaculum sp. | reverse complement strand
ACGCCCGACAACCAGGTGATCGTGATCCCCAACAAGAACGTCTGGGGCAACGTCATCACCAACGTCACGGCGAGCGACACGCGCCGCGTCGACCTGATCTTCGGCATCAGCTATGCCGACGACATGCGCCATGCCATGCGGGTGATGGAGGAGACGGTGAAGGCGCACCCGCTCGTCCTCGCCGAGCCCGAGCCGATGATCCGCGTGCACGAGCTCGCGGACAGCTCGGTCAACTTCATCTGCCGGCCCTGGACCCGCACGGCCGACTACTGGACGGTCTACTGGGACCTGATGCAGCAGATGAAGGAGCGCTTCGACGCCGAGGGGATCTCGATCCCCTTCCCGCAGCAGGACGTCCACATGCACCCGGCGAAGGCGACGCCGGAGAGGGGGCCGAAAAGCCGCGCGCCCGCGGACGAGCCGCGCCCGCCGCCGGCCGCCCGGGAGACCGCGTTCGCCGCCGCCGGCACGCCGCCCCCGACGGGCGGCTTCGCTCGCCATGACGAGGGCCACGACGCGGAGGGCGAGGTCGAGGGCGAGCGCTGAGGGCCGCTCTGGCGCCGTGACCGCAGGCGACGGCATGCGCCGCCCCGCGCGAGGCGGATCGGCGCGAACGGTCAGAGGATCAGTGCCGAGCTGTCGAAACTGAAGTTCGCCTCCGAGATGCCGGCGAGATCGCCGAGCCCGTCCGGCGTATCCCGCGCCTCGCCGAGATCGGCGAGCTGCTGGATCCCCCCGTCGACGTTGTCGAGATCCTCGGCGAAGATGAGGCGCGCGACGTTGAGGGTGGTGTTGGAGAAGACGAAGAAGCCGGCGCCCTCGTCCTCGCCGCCCGCGAGCGCCTCGGCGAGCGCGTCGGCCGCCCCGGCGGCGTTGCCCTCGAAGGTGCCCCGCAGCACGTAGACGTTGCCACCCGGCGCCACGTCGAGGAGCGCCGCCTCGCCGCCGGCGCCGTCACGCGCGACGTTCTGGTCGGCGAGATCGCCCGCGCCGCCGTCGAGGAAATCGTCGCCGCCGAAAGGGTGCATCACGTCGTCGCCGGCGCCGCCGATCAGCACGTTGTTCTCGGTGTTGCCGAAGATGACGTCGCCGAAGGCGGTGCCGATCACGTTCTCGAAGTCGTCGAGCGCGTCGATCACGATGTCGCCGGCGATCTGCAGGTTGCCGAACTGGGAGAGCCCGGGCGCGGACGCGTCCGAGAGCTCGGCTGGCGATTGCAGCACACGATGGTTGTTCTCGTCGAGATCGACGCGGATGGCCGCTCGCCGCGAGCCCGTCTCCCTCAAGGGAAGCAGCGGCGACCGGCCTCGCGGCCGACGAGATCGAGACGGCGCGGCGCCGTTGCGAGTGGCTGGCGGGTCTCCGGACCTGGGCTCCGCACGGC
>CAZWDE010000306.1:0-2689 GCA_964632555.1 uncultured Limibaculum sp. | reverse complement strand
TCGACCGCCGCGCCAGACAGGAGACATCGCGATGACCGACCCGATGCCAACCCGCCGCGCCCTCGTCCTCGCCGGGGCCGCCACCGCCGGAGCCGCGATGGCGACCGGCGTCTCGGGCCTGCTCTTGCCGGCGCGCGCGCAGGGCCTTGCGCCGACAGCGACAATGCGGGGCGGCGCCAACAACTACCGCCCCGGCGCGCCGATCGTCGAGCGCATCGGCGGTGGCGGCTTTCTGATGACCGGCACGGTGCGCCGCGCGGGCGACGGTGCGCCGCTCCCGGGCATCCGCATCCAGATCTGGGCGCACACGACCGAGGGCCACGAGCGCGACGAGCGCAGCCACGGCGCCACGCTGACCGACGCGAACGGCGAGTTCCGCATGGACATGCCGCAGATCGTCCCCGCCTTCGGCCAGCCGCACGGGCACCTCGCCTACGACGCCGAGTACGACGGCAACGGGTTCGAGACGGTGTTCCTGCGGCCCGTGATGCCGAGCTCGCGCAACACGAGCCTGAGCGCGCATTTCGTCCTGCGGCCGACCTGATCCCTGTGACACGCGCCCGCGCGATCCTGACCTGGGCGGCCCTTGCGGTCGCCCTTGCCGTTCCGGTCGCGGTCGCCGCGACGAGCCCGCTGCTCGCGTGGCGCCAGCCGCTCTACATCGCCGCCGGCTTCGCGGGCGTGATCGCCATGGGGCTCCTGCTCCTCCAGCCGTTGCTGGCGCGGGGGTACATGCCGGGCCTTGCCCTCCGGCGCGCGCGCAGGGCCCATGCCTGGGTCGGCGCAGCGCTCGTGCTCGCGGTGGCGGTGCATGTCGGCGGCCTCTGGCTGACCAGCCCGCCGGACGTGGTGGACGCGCTGCTCTTCCGGTCGCCGACGCCCTTCTCCGCCTGGGGCGTGATTGCCATGTGGGCCGTCTTCGCGGCAGCTCTCCTCGCCGCGCGCCGCCGGCGCCTTCGGCCGCGGCTCTGGCGCTTCGCCCACTCGATCCTTGGCGCGGTGATCGTGGTCGGCAGCGTGGTGCATGCGATGCTGATCGAGGGGACCATGGGGACCTTCTCCAAGGCCGCGCTCTGCGCGCTCGTCGTCGCGGCGGCCGCAAAGGCCCTTGTCGACCTGCGCTCCGGGACCCTCTTGGGGCGAGGAAGGGTCTGAACCGGTCGCCGAGGCCTGCCAAAGCCGCGTTCGACCGGGGAGCAAAGCTCAATGGCTCGTCGAGGGCGCGACCGGCGTCGATCCCCGTGAGCGCCACGACGCCCCCAACGCGCGTGCCGAACCGACTGGCGCTCGGGGACCTCCAAGGGTGCCCGTCCGGCCATGCCGTTCCGCTGGGCTTGGATGCTCCAGCCGAGCGGATCGTCGATCCGGTCGATCGGGTGCTGGGCGATGCGGTCGAGGACGTCGCGCAGGTCGGCTTCCCGATCGAGACCGTTCAGACCCGGCTTCGACCCGATCGAGACCGCCGTCTCCAAGTCGAGGCCCGCCTCCGGAAGGCGGCCGAGCCATCCGTGGTCGCCAAGCCTTGGCCCCGCGCCGGCTTTGCGGCGCGCGGCCTGCGACGCCGGGACCTCGGGTCCGCTCATGCCGCTCCTCAAGGGTCCCCGTTCGCATGCGCATCCTCCCGGGTCAGGCCGCCTCGCGGCCGTCGGCGGCGCCGGGCACGGGCTTCGTCATGCGCACGGAGCGGAACATCGCCCCGTTGCCGAGCGGCAGGACCGCCGGGGCGACGGCCGTGTAGCCGAGGCTCTCGTAGAACCCGATCGCCGAGAGCGTCGCGCAGAGCTCGAGCCGCTCGGCGCCGCCGATCAGCACCGCCTCGGTCTCCGCGAGCTCCATGATCCGGCGCGCGAGACCCTGCCGCGCGAAGTCCGGATGGGTGAAGATCGCGCGGATCGTCGCAACCCGGCCGGACGGCGCACCGCCGCCGAGCTTCGCCTCGTAGTCGGGTCGGCGAAGCGTCCAGCCGCCCGAGGCCGCGATCCGCCCGCCGCTCTCGGCGACGGCATAGGTGCCATCCTCGATCAGCAGCGGGTCGGCGGTCTCGACATCGGCGAAGAAGCCGTCGAGTTCCGCCGCGGAATAGTCGGCCGAGCCGAAGGCCCGGAACGAGATCCGGTGCATCGCGCGGAGCTCGCCCAGATCCGCGGCGCGGGCGCGCCGAAACCGGAGGGCGGCGGGACGGATCGCGGGCGACGAACTGCGGGCGGCGCGGTCATGAGCGCCGAACCAGGGCGCGGGCGACGCCAGAAACGCGGCATTCCAGAGAATCATATGGCTCTGCATTCTGGTATTCCTCTCATCAAGGCGGGGAACGCGGGACTGCGCCCTCCGGACCGCGGGAGGCCTCGGCGCGCAGCATGTCCGGCTGAGTGCCGCGGGAACGCTTTCCGGTTTCGAGCGTTCGAGCCTGGCGTCCGACAGAACACGCGGCCGAGGCCGCGCACGGTCTTGATGATCTCGGGCCGCGCCGGGTCACCCTCGATCGTGCGGCGGAGCCGGGCGACGGGGATGCCGATCGAGCGGTCGTCGGAGCCAGAGATCGTCGCGGCGGCCCTCAGCGCCCCACCGGCGCGTGTGGCTCCGCCGGCGCGAGAACGCCTGAGTGAAGCGCCGGCTCCGGTTTCAGCTGGATGATGATCGGGGCTCGGAGCAGCGGAAGAGGCCGTCCATGCCGGCCGCAAGCGGGTGG
>CAZWDE010000305.1:0-4205 GCA_964632555.1 uncultured Limibaculum sp. | reverse complement strand
TGATGCCCTATCTCCACCTGCCGGTGCAGGCGGGGGCGGACCGGGTGCTGAAGGCCATGAACCGCCGGCACACGGCGGCGAGCTATGTGCGGCTGATCGAGCGCATCCGGGCCGCGCGGCCCGACATCGCGCTCTCGGGCGACTTCATCGTGGGCTTTCCGGGCGAGACCGAGGCCGAGTTCGAGGCGACGCTCGCGCTCGTGCGCGAGGTCGGCTACGCGCAGGCCTACTCGTTCAAGTACTCGCCCCGCCCCGGCACGCCCGCCGCCGAGGCGGCGCCGGTGCCGGAAGCCGAGGCGGCCGACCGGCTCGCGCGGCTGCAGGCGCTTCTCGCGGAGCAGCAGGCGGCGTTCAACGCCGCGCAGGTGGGGCGCCGGCTGCCGGTCCTCCTCGAGAAGCCGGGCCGGCACGCAGGCCAGATGGTGGGGCGCTCGCCCTATCTCCAGGCGGTGCATCTCGAGGCCGACGCGGCGCTCGCCGGCGCCATCGTCCCGGCCGAAATCGCGGGCGCGGGGCCGAACTCGCTCGCCGGGCGGCTCGCGGCGGACTAGGCGCCCTCGCCCGGCCGTGGTAGGCGACGCGCGAGGCGAGCGACGGAGCGCGGGATGCTGATCGAGGCCGAGCGGTCCTGCCTGATCGTGATCGACATGCAGGAGCGGCTGGTGCCGGCCATGCAGGCGCCGGCGCGCACGATCCGCAACGCCCGCGTGCTGCTCACCGCCGCGGCCGAGCTCGCCATCCCCGCCATCGTGACCGAGCAGTATCCGAAGGGGCTCGGGGCCACGGTGCCCGAGATCGCCGAGGCCGGCCGCGCCGCCGGGGCGCGGGTGGTGGCCAAGATGCACTTCTCCTCGTGGCACGATCCGGGCTTCGCCGAGGCCCTCGCCGCCACCGGCCGCCGGCAGGCCGTGATCGCCGGGATGGAGGCGCATATCTGCGTGCTGCAGACCGCGGTCAGTCTGATGGAGGCGGGCTACGGCGTCTTCGTCGTGACCGACGCGACCTCCTCGCGCACGCCGGAGAGCGAGCGCGCCTGCCTCGACCGGTTGCAGTCGGCCGGGGCGGGGATCGTCACCACCGAGATGGTGGTGTTCGAGTGGCTCGCGCGTGCCGGCACGCCGGCCTTCAAGGCCCTGCTGCCCCTCGTCAAGTGAGGCCCTCGCGCAAGGCGCGGAACGCCGACGGGGCGGAGATGGAGCCCCACCCGCAGGCGGCGGCGCGGCGCGAGATGCCCTTCGACGCCCGGCGCAGGATCTCTGGCGGGGTCGAGCCGCGGCCCGAGGGCCGAGGCCGGCCGTTCGCGAAGCTGGCGGGGGCGCGCGACAGGCGGCGATCCGACGCGGGCGGCGCGGTTTGGGCTTGCCCCCGCGACGCGCCTCGCGCAGGGTCTCGGGAAACGCGAGACCAGACGAGAGCGCCCGCTGCCGCCCGAGCCACGCCCATCGACGAGCCCCCTCCCCGGCGCCGCTCCCGAGCCCGGCGAGACCTTGGTGGAGTTCGCCGACAACCGTCTGCTCATCGATCTCTGCGGACAGTTCGACCGCAACATCGCCGCCCTCGAGGAGGGCTTCGACCTCGTGATCATGCGCCGCGGCAACCAGCTCGCGCTGCACGGCGAGGCGGAGAACCGCGCGCTCGCCGCGACCGCGCTCGAGGGGCTCTACCGCCGGCTCGAGCAGGGCCGCGGCGTCGAGCCCGGCGATGTCGAGGCGGCGATCCGGATGCGCGGCGCGCCGGAGGAACCCGAGCCCGTGCCGGCGCACCAGCTCGACATGTTCCCCGAGGGCCGGCTCGAGATCCGCACCCGCAAGCGCACGATCGAGCCGCGCACGCCGGCGCAGCGCCATTACGCCGCCCAGCTCTTCCGCCGCGAGCTCGTCTTCGGGATCGGCCCCGCGGGCACCGGCAAGACCTATCTGGCCGTCGCGGCGGCGGTGTCGATGTTCCTCGACGGGCGGGTCGAGCGCATCGTGCTGTCGCGCCCGGCGGTCGAGGCGGGCGAGCGGCTCGGCTTCCTGCCGGGCGACATGAAGGAGAAGATCGACCCCTATCTGCGTCCGCTCTACGACGCGCTCGGCGACATGCTGCCGGCCAAGCAGGTGCAGAAGCTGATGGAGGAGGGCAAGATCGAGGTCGCGCCGCTCGCCTTCATGCGCGGGCGCACGCTCTCGAGCGCCTTCGTGGTGCTCGACGAGGCGCAGAACACCACCACGGTGCAGATGCGGATGTTCCTCACGCGCCTCGGCGAGGGCAGCCGGATGGCCGTGACGGGCGATCCGAGCCAGATCGACCTGCCGCGCGGCGTCACCTCGGGCCTCGTCGAGGCGGTGCGCGTGCTCGAGGGCGTCGAGGGCGTCGGCCTCGTGCGCTTCGCCTCGGCGGACGTGGTGCGCCACCCGCTCGTGGCGCGCATCATCGACGCCTACGCGGCCGAGGACGGCGGGTGAGCGACGCGCCCGGCACCGCGGCGGACGAGCTCGTCGACCTCGTCCTCGAGGAGCCCGGCTGGGGCGAGGCGCTGCCCGGGCTCGACCGGATCGCCGAGACCGCCGCGCGCACCGGGCTCGCCGAGGCCGGCGCCGATCCCGCGCTCTGGCAGATCTCCCTGCTCGCCTGCTCCGACGACCGCATCGCCGCGCTCAACGCGGCCTTCCGCGGGCGCGAGGGGCCGACCGACGTGCTCTCCTTCCCGGCCTTCGCGCCGCCCCTGCCGACGCCGCCGGCGGGCGCGCGGACGCATCTCGGCGATGTGGCGCTCGCGCTCGCAACCACCCGACGCGACGCCGAGATGTCCGGCCGTCCCTTGAAAGATCACGCGACTCACCTGATCATACACGCGTGTCTGCACCTTCTCGGCCACGACCACGACACCGAGTCGGCCGCGGACATCATGGAGGGGATCGAGATCCGGGCGCTCGCACGCCTCGGCATCGCCGATCCCTACGGTTGAGGGGGCGCGGAATCGACCGTGCCCGGACAGGTAGGAATGGACGCTCGTCACAGTCCCGAGCCCTCCGCGGAGGGCGGCTCTGACGGGAACGGGGCCGAACCGGCCTCCGACCCGTCGTCGAAACCCTCGATCATCGGCAACCTGCTGCGCTTTGCCTCGATGGGCCGGCGCAACGGGTCGGGCGGGGCCTCCGAGGCGGCCGTCGATGCCGAGGCGCTCGGCCCCGCCTTCGTGTTCTCGAGCCCGGCCGAGCGGACGATGGTCACCAACATCCTGCGGCTGCGCGATCTGCGGGTCGAGGACGTGATGACGCCGCGGGCCGACATCGTCGCGGTGCCGGTGGATGCCGGGCTCGAGGACGTGATGGCCGCCCTGTCGCGCGGGTCGCTGTCGCGCGTGCCGGTCTACCAGGAGACGCTCGACGACCCGATCGGGTTCGTCCACCTCAAGGATCTCGCGCTCACCTTCGGCGTCGGCTGCGAGCGCGCGGACCGGCCCTTCGACCTCCGCCAGCACCTGCGCACCGCGCTCTTCGTGCCGCCCTCGATGCGAATCGCCGCGCTCCTGCAGAAGATGCAGGCCGAGCGCGTGCACATGGCGCTGGTGATCGACGAGTTCGGCGGGGTCGACGGGCTCGTGACCATCGAGGACCTCGTCGAGCAGATCGTCGGCGACATCGAGGACGAGCACGACACCGAGGAGACCGACCAGTGGCGCCGGGAAGGGCCTGGCGTGTGGCTGGTCGACGCGCGCGCCGACATCCGCGAGTTCGCCGAGGCGGCCGGCGTCGCGCTCCTGCCCGAGGACTGGGAGGAGGACGTCGACACCCTCGGCGGGCTCGTCTTCATGCTGACCGGGCGCGTGCCGACCCGCGGCGAGGTGATCACCCATCCCGCCGGGCACGAGTTCGAGATCGTCGACGCCGACCCGCGCCGCATCCGGCGCATGCGCCTGACCGTCGGCCGCTCGCCGAGCGAAGCGCCGTCGGGGAGCGGGGAGCCCGAGCCCGACCCGGACGCCGAGCCCGACCCCGCGGTCGAGGCCGCGACGCCGGAGAGCGCCGGCCCGCCGGCCGAGGCGCCGGACGCCCTGCCCGACGAGACCGGTGGCGAGCCGCCCGACGGCCTCCCGGTCCGCCCCGCGGGCGCCGCCCCGACCGCGCCGCCGGCGCTGCGCGAGTTGCGGCTTCCGCCCGCGCCGGACCGCCAGGCGGCGGAATAGCCGGCCCGTGCGCCGCGGGGACCTCGCCGCCCGG
>CAZWDE010000304.1:0-4238 GCA_964632555.1 uncultured Limibaculum sp. | reverse complement strand
TCCGCAACGTCTCCTCGACCGCGCGCGAGGGCTACGAGGACGCCCGCGCCCGCGGGTCCGACATCCTCTCGGTGCGGCAGGTGCGCCGGCTCGGGACCGAGGCGGTGCTGGCGCGGCTGCCGGAGGGCGCCCCCCTCTATCTCACGATCGACATCGACGCCTTCTGCCCGTCGATCGCGCCCGGCACCGGCACGCCGAGCCATGGCGGCTTCCTCTACGACGAGGCGCTGGAGCTGCTGGCGGGCGCGGTGCGGCGCCACCGCGTGGTGGGGCTCGACCTCGTCGAGGTGGCCCCGGCCTACGACCCGGGCGGGGTGACCGCGATCCTCGCCGCGCAGCTTCTGCTCAACCTGCTCGGCCGGATCCTCGACGCCGACGCGCGGCGGGCCTCGGCGGCCTCCTGACCGGCGGCGCGCGTCCTGCGCGCCACGCCCTGCGCTCGATCCGTCGCGCCGCCCGGATCGAGCCGTCCGCCCGGGCCCGGCCGCGTCACTCCGTGTCCCGGCGAAAGCCCGTGGCGACGACGTACATCTCCGCGCTGTCGGCGCGCGAGGCGGGCGGCTTCACATGCGCGACCTTCGCGAAGCGGCGCTTGAGCTCGGCGAGGAGCGCGCCCTCGGTGCCGCCCTGCAGCACCTTGGCGAGGAAGGTGCCGCCCGGCGCGAGCACGCGGAAGGCGAAGCCGGCCGCGGCCTCGGCCAGCGCCATGATCTTGAGGTGATCCGTCGCCTTGTGGCCGGTGGCGGGCGCGGCCATGTCGGAGAGCACCGCGTCGGCCGGCCCGTCGAGCGCGGCGACGAGGGCCTCCTCCGCGTCCTCTTCGAGAAAGTCGGCCTCGAGGATCTCGGCCCCGGGGATCGGCTCGACGGGCTGGAGATCGAGCCCGATCACCCGGCCGCGGGGCTTGGCCCCGGCCCGGCCGTCGGCGTTGACGCGCGCGACCGCCACCTGGCACCAGCCGCCCGGCGCGCAGCCGAGATCGACGACGCGCGCGCCGGCGCGGAGAAATCGCAGCCGGTCGTCGATCTCGGCGAGCTTGTAGGCCGCCCGCCCGCGATAGCCCTCCCGCCGGGCGCGCGCGACATAGGGATCGTTGAGCTGGCGCTCCAGCCAGCGGGTCGAGGAGAGCTTGCGGCCCTTGGCGGTCTTGACGCGCACATGGAGCGACCGCTCGCCGCGCCCCGATCCGCCCCGCCCGCCTCCGCGCCCGCCGTCGCCCCGGCCCGCCGCCATCACCCCGCCGCGATGCGGGCGTGCGCGAGCAGGCCGTAGAGCATTCCCTCGCGGAGCCCCCGGTCGGCGATCCGCATGCGGGCGACGGGCCAGGTGCGCAGGATCGTCATCAGGATCGCCGCGCCCGCGAGCACGATGCCGGCGCGGCCCTGTCCGATCCCCGGATGGCAGGCGCGGCCCTCGGGACCCATCTCGAGCAGCCGCGCGGCCACCCGGTCGGCCGCCTGCGCGGCCAGCCAGAGGCCGTCGACCCGGTCGCGGTTGTAGCTGCGGAGCCCGAGATGGATCGCGCCGAAGGTCGTCGCCGTGCCGGAGACGCCGATCACCTGCAGCGCGCGGGTCTGCTCGGCCCGGTCGGTCGCGCCGAAGGGGGCGAAGGGCGCGAGCGCGCCCTCGATGCACTCGCTCATCGCGAGGAAGCGCAGGCGCTCGTCGGCGATCCCGGCGAACCGCTCGGAGAGGGTCGAGACGCCGAGCGGCAGCGAGATCCAGTCGGTGATGCGGGCGGCCGGGAGCGGCGGCACGACCGGCGCCGCGAGGCCGTTCAGGGCGTGCCCGTTGGCGCCGTTGCCGTTCGGCCCATGGCCGTTCAGCCCGCCCGCGGGGGCCAGCGCGCGCACGAGGCCGCGCCGCTCCTCGGGCCGGGTGCCGGCGAGGTCGATCCAGATGAGCTCGGTCGAGCCGCCGCCGATGTCGAAGACGAGGAGCTGCTCGGCGCGGGGATCGACGAGCGGCGCGCAACCCGCGACCGCGAGGCGCGCCTCCTCCTCGGCGGTGATCACGTCGAGCACGAGGCCGGTCTCGGCCGCCACCCGCTCGAGGAACGCGTCCGCGTTGGTGGCGCGCCGGCACGCCTCGGTCGCGACGATCCGCGAGAGCCGCACCCGGTGGTGGCGGATCTTGCCCGCGCAGATGCGCAGCGCCTTGATCGCGCGGTCCTGCGCCGGGTCGGCCAGCCGGTTCGAGCCCTCGACCCCCTCGCCGAGCCGCACGGCGCGGCTGAAGGCGTCGAGCACCATGAAGTCCTCGGCCTTGGGGCGGGCGACGAGCAGGCGGCAGTTGTTGGTTCCGAGATCGAGCGCGGCGATGGGCGGCTCGGCCCGGCCCGGCCTCTCCCGGCCCCGCGCGCGCGTCCGCTCGGTGCGCCCCGTGGTGCTCGCCATCTCCGCCTCTGGTTCGCGACAGACCATTGTCTAGGACGAAGCCGGCGCGAACGGCAAGGGAAACCGCCCCAGCGGCACGCGGGGGCGCGCGGGCCGGCGGCTCAGCCGCAGCCGGCGGCGCGCGCGGGCAGCACCGGCTCGAGGCCGAGCGCGCGGCACACGGCGAAGGGCAGGTCGGGCTTGTTGAGCGTGTAGATGTGGAGGTGCTCGACCCCGTGGGCCACCAGATCGTCGCACTGCTCGGTGGCGATCGCGGTGGCCAGCAGATCCTCCTGCTCGCGCGTCTCGGCGTTCTCGAAGGCCTTCCACATCCAGTCGGGGATGGTCGCGGCGCATTTGCGGGCGAACCCGACGAGCTTGTCGAAGTCTACGACCGGCAGCACGCCCGGCACGATCGGGGCCGAGATGCCGGCCGCCGCGCAGGCGTCGCGGAAGCGGTAGAAGGTCTCGTTCTCGAAGAAGAACTGGGTGATCGCGCCGGTCGCGCCGGCGTCGAGCTTGCGCTTCAGATAGTCGATGTCCGCCCGGTGGTCGGCCGCCTCCGGATGCGTCTCGGGATAGGCGCCGACCCAGATCTCGAAATCGCCGGCCGCGCGGAGCCCGCGCACGAGCTCGACCGACGAGCCGAAGCCCTCCGGGTGCGGGGTGAACCGGCCGTGGCCCTCCGGCGGGTCGCCGCGCAGCGCGACGATGCGCCGGCAGCCGAGGCGCGCGTAGTTGCGCGCGACCTTCAGCACCTCCTCGCGCGCGGCGCCGACACAGGTGAGATGGCCCGCCACCTCGAGCCCCGCCCGGTCGCGGATCGCGAGGATCGCCGCCATCGTGCGGTCGCGCGTCGTGCCGCCCGCGCCGTAGGTGACGGAGACGAAGCGCGGCCCGAGCGGGGCGAGCCGGCTCACGCTCTCCCAGAGCGCCTGCCCCGCGAGCGGCGTCCTGGGCGGGAAGAACTCGAAGCTGACGCTCGGCCGGCGCCGCGGGTCGGGTCTCGTCTCCACCGGGTGGTCCTTTCCGTGGCTCGGGCGCTGCGACTGTCTCTCCGTGGACACGGTTGCGCGCGCACCGCATTCCCCGCCAAGCTTAGGGGGCGGAAAGCGACGCGACAAGGCCCGCGCGCGACGCTGGCCGCGCCCGGCGCGCGCGCGTGTCGCTCCCGCGCCGGGGCCTGTCGAAATCCGGCTGCGTCGGAGGCGGTCTGTCCCCTATGTCCGGCGGGAAGGAGACGCGAATGCCCCAACTCGTCATCGTCTACTGGCGCGACATCCCGGCCCAGGTCATCGTCGGCAGCGGCCGGCGCGCGGCCAAGCGCCCGCTCACGGAGCGCTTCGAGCAGGCGATCGACCGTTGCGCGATGCGGGTGGGCGCGCGCGACACGGACGCCTATCTCGCGGAGTGGCGCAAGGCCGCGCCGGTCGAGCGGGAGGGCGAGGCGCAGGCGATCGCCGAGGCGGAGGCGGCGCGGCTCGAGGCCGAGTACGACGCCGCGCGGCTGAAGGCGCTGATCGAGAACGGCGGATGGGCCGCCGCCCCCGCGGGCACGCGGGACTGAACAACAGCACGACCGAAGAAGAGCGGGGCGCGCGCGCGAAGGCCGCGTGCACCCGACCCGAAACCGAAGGGAGACCGCGATGGCCAAGATCCTCGACTTCTTTTCGCGCCGCGCGCGCAGCGCCGCCGCGGTTCCGGCCGGCGACGGGGTCGCGGGCTTCCTCGACGCCTTCTCGATCGAGGTGATGCCGCGCACCGCCGCGAAGATCGAGGATTTCCGCGCCATCCTGCCCGCCGGCACCCGGGTCTACATCGCCCATATCGACGGCACGCCGATCGAGGAGATGGTCGCCACCG
>CAZWDE010000303.1:0-4279 GCA_964632555.1 uncultured Limibaculum sp. | reverse complement strand
GGATGATGTAGCGCCGCATCAGCGCCATCAGCACGGCGACCTCGTAGACCGGCAGGTGCCAGTTCACGGTCGAGAACGCATAGAGCGTAAAGGTCTCGATGCCGAGATTGGGGGCCGCGCGGACGACCTCGCGCACGCGCTCTACCCCCCGATGATGCCCCGCGGTGCGTGCGAAGCCGCGCCGCTCGGCCCAGCGCCCGTTGCCGTCCATGATGATCGCCGCGTGCCGCGCCCGGCGCGGATGGCTCGCAATCGCTTTCTTCATTCTCGTTCCCTGCCGTCGCGCCGGAAGGCCCGGCACGCCGCCACCCGTCGCCGGGGGCGCTGCCTCAAACCTGCATGATCTCGGCCTGTTTGGCCTCGACGGCGGCGTCGACCTTCTTCACATGCTCGTCGGTGAGCGACTGGATCTCGTCGGACCACATCTTCTGCTCGTCCTCGGGCATCCCCGCCGCCTTCGCCTTCTTGATCTGGTCCATGCCGTCGCGCCGCACATTCCGAATCGCCACCCGGGCGTGCTCGGCATACTGGCTCGCGACTTTGGTCAATTCGCGGCGGCGCTCCTCGTTGAGCTCCGGGATCGGCAGGCGCAGCAGCGTGCCGTCGACCACCGGGTTGATGCCGAGGCCCGAGTTGCGGATCGCCTTCTCCACCTTGCCGACGAGCGACTTGTCCCACACCGCGATGGTGATCATCCGCGGCTCGGGCACGTTGACGGTGCCGACCTGGTTGAGCGGGGTGGCGGTGCCATAGGCCTCGACGGTGATCGGCTCGAGCATCGAGGCGGTGGCGCGGCCGGTGCGCAGGCTCGCGAATTCGGTGCGCAGGTTGGCGAGCGTGGCCTCCATGCGCCGCTTGAGGTCGTCGATGTCGATGCTCGCGTCGTCGTCCGCCATGGTGTCTTCCCGCTCGGTCGGGGGGTGGGTGATCGAGGGATGCCGGTCTCAGGGCCCGACGCGGGTGTAGCGTCCGCGGCCGAGCAGCACATCCGTCAGGCCGCCGTCGTCATGCAGCGAAAAGACGACGATTGGAAGGGCGTTGTCGCGGGCCAGGGCGATCGCCGAGGCGTCCATCACCTGCAGGTTGCGGGTCAGAACCTCCTGGTAGGAGATCGCGGCGAAGCGGTGCGCCTCGGGGTTGCGCCGCGGGTCGCTGTCGTAGACCCCGTCGACCTGGGTGCCCTTGAGGATGGCGTCGCAGTTCATCTCGATCCCGCGCAGCGTGGCGGCCGTGTCGGTGGTGAAATACGGGTTGCCGGTGCCGGCGGCGAAGATCACCACGCGGCCCTTCTCGAGATGGCGGATGGCGCGCCGGCGGATATAGGGCTCGCAGACCGTGTGCATCGGGATCGCCGACTGCACGCGGGTGACGACCCCGAGGCTTTCGAGCGCCGACTGCATGCCGAGCGCGTTCATCACGGTCGCGAGCATCCCCATATAGTCGGCCTGCGTGCGCTCCATGCCGTGCGCGGCCGCGGAGAGACCGCGGAAGATGTTGCCGCCGCCGATCACGAGGCAGATGTCGATCCCGAGGGCGTGCGCGTCGCGGATCTCGGCGGCGATGCGGGCGAGCGTCTCGGGGTCGAGGCCGAAGCCCTGCTCCCCCATCAGCGCCTCGCCCGAGATCTTGATGAGGACCCGGGCGTAGAGCGGCGCGCCCTCGCGCGCCCGGGCGGCCGTGTCCGACATCGCCTGCTCCTGTGGCTCGGGTCGCGCGGACCATGCACCGAAGCCCGCCCCGTTGCAAGGCGGCCGCCCGGCGCGCCGCGCCGGCTCAGCCCTCCTCGTCGGGCACCACGAGCCGGATCTCGGCGCGGTCGACCAGCGCGCGGATGGTCAGGATGATCTCGTTCTGCGCCGCCTCGCTGTCCTTGCGGCGGACCTTGCCGATCTCCTTCATGTTGTCGCGGATCTGCTCGGCCATGCGCGACGAGATGTTGGAGAGGATGAAATCCGCCGCCTCGGGCGCGGTCTCGCGCGCGCCGACGAGCGCGCGGAGCAGCACCTCGGGCTCCACCGCGCGGACGATGGCGGCGACGTCCCGCGTCTCGACCCGCGCCGGGATGTCCTCGAAGGTGAACATCTTGCGCTTGATCTCCTCGGCGAAGTCCGGGTTGGTCGCCGCGATCTGGTCGAGCACGTGGGTGCGCACGTCGACCGCGGTGAAGTTCATGATCGCGCCGACGCGCTCGGCGGGGTCGCGGCGCACGCCGTCGGCGTTCTGCCCGGCGAGGAAGTCGCGGCTGACCGAGGCGCCGATCGTCTCGATCACCTTGGGATCGAGGCTTTGCGTCTTGGTGATGCCGAGCACCACGTCGCGCGCGCGGTCGGGCGGGAAGCGGCTGAGCACCGCCGCCGCCTGCTCGGCCGAGAGCTTGGAGAGCACCACGGCCGCGGTCTGCGGGTGCTCGCGGCGCAGGAAATCGGCCAGCGCCTCCTCGCTCACCTGCCCGAGCTTGCGCCAGACATTGTGCACCGAGGGCGCGTCGACCCCGTCGAGGATGCGCGAGAGCGTGCCCGCGTCGACATGGCGCTCGAGGATGTCGCGCGCGATCTTGAGCCCGCCGCGGATCGTGGTTCCGGCCCGGTCGAGCTCGGCCAGGAACTCGCGGATCGTCGCGGTCACGGTCTCGGGCCCGATGCGCTTCAGCGTCGCCATGCCCTCCGCGAAGCCGCGCAGGCTCTGCTCGTCGAGCCGCTCGAGGATCGGGCCGGCCGCGTCGGGCCCGATCACGCCGATCACGATCGCCGCCTTCTGCCGGCGCGTGAGCTCGGCCGTCTCGGCGGGGGCGGGCGCCGCGGCCTCCGCGCTCGGCAGCGCCGGCGCGCTCATGCGGCGTATCCCGTGACGAGGGCGCCCGCCAGCAGGCTCCAGCCGTCCGCGACCACGAAGAAGGCGAGCTTCAGCGGCAGCGAGACGACGACCGGCGGCACCATCATCATGCCCATCGACATCAGCACCGAGGCGACCACGAGGTCGATGATCAGGAAGGGCAGGAAGATCAGGAAGCCGATCTCGAAGCCCCGCTCGAGCTCGGAGAGCATGAAGGCCGGAACGAGGATGTCGAGCGGCGCCGGCTCGCCGGGGGCGAGCGCGCGCTCCCGCCCCGGCGCGGCGGCGGCGAGCTCGGCCACCGCCTCGGGCCGCACACGCCCCTCCATGAAGGCGCGGAACGGCGCCACGCCGCGCTCCCAGGCCTGCTCGGGCGTCGCGTCGCCGTCGAGCAGCGGCGCGATCCCGCGCGCCCACGCCTCGGAGAACACGGGCTCCATGACGAAATAGGTCATGAAGAGCGCGAGGCTGACGATCAGCATGTTGGGCGGCGCCTGCTGCAGCCCGAGGCCCTGGCGCAGGATCGAGAACACGGTGAGCATGAACGGGAAACAGGTGACCATCACCGCGATGCCGGGCGCGAGGCTGAGCAGCGTGACGATCAGGAAGAGCTGCACCACCCGGCCGGTGAGGCTCTCGCCCCCGCCGAGATCGATCGTGAGCCCCTGCGCCGCCGCGAGGCCCGGCGCCAGGACCGCGAGGAGCGCCGCGGCGGTGGCGAGGCCGCGCATCAGAAGAGATCCGTCACGTCGACGATCTCGGTGAGCCGCACGCCGAGGCGGCCCCCGTCGTCGCCGAGCTCCTCGAGCTCGCCGCGCGCGATCACCCGGTCGCCGATCATGATCTCGACCGGATCGTCGACGCGCGAGGTGAGCGGCAGCACCATGTCGCGGCGCATCGCCAGCAGCTCGCCGATCACCGGGCGCGCCTGCCCGACGGACACCACGACATCGACCGGCACGGAGAAGATCGCCCGGCGGTATTGCCCCTCGGGGCTCGTGTCGCGCTGCTCGAGGACGGGCGGTTCGCCCTCGGCCAGATCGGCGGGCGGATCGGTCTCGGTCATCGGGGGGCCTCCGGGGCTCTGATGCGGGCGAGCGTGGCGTCGAGGCGGGCGGCCGCGGCCTCGGCGAGGGCCTCGGCCGCGAGGGTGGCGCCGCCGTCGGTCCAGTCGAGCCGGGCCTCTCCCGCCGGCAGCGCGGCGTCGGCGAGGACCTCCAGCCCGGCGCCCGTTTCGGCCGCGGCGGCATCGTGCGAGGCGAGGAGTTCGGCGACCCGGGCGGCCTCCGCCGGCGCGAGGCGCAGCGTGAGCGGGCTCTCGGCCGGCCGCGCCCGCCGCAGGATCTCGAGGCTCGCCGCCGCCACCTCGTCGGCGAAGCCGGAACGGGCGAGGTGCGGCACGGCGGCGGCGGCGGCGTGAGCGAAGGCCTCGGCGAGCTCTCGCTCG
>CAZWDE010000302.1:0-4307 GCA_964632555.1 uncultured Limibaculum sp. | reverse complement strand
GCGCGGGCTCCGCCCGCCGCGCTCGCGCGCGCGCGGCGTTGCAGCCGAGGAGGCGCGCGAGCGCCGAGGAGGCCTCCCCCCGCGCCGCGCCACGAAAAAGGGAGGGCCTTCGGGCCCTCCCCCCAATCGGCGCGGAGCGCGCGGGCCTGTCAGGCCATCGCCATCGGGTCGAACTCGCCGTCGAGGAATTCGAGGAACAGCCCGGAGAAGCCCTCCTCGGCGACGATCGCCGAGGCGGCCGCCTGCTCCTCCTCGGTCGCGGCCATGCCGGTCGCGTTGGTGAAGACGAAGTCGATCGCCTCCGCCTCCGAGAGCCCCTCGATCAGCCCCTGGAACTCGTTCGAGTCCTCGAAGGCCTGAGCGATCAGGGCGTCCGAGGCCACCTCGTTGAGCTCCGACCAGAAGTCGTAGCCCGGGATGTCGACGGTGCGGCCGAGCGCGATCTGGTAGAAGCCCTCGGTCGTGACGTCGCTCTCGAGGCGGGCGAGGTCGAACACGGCCGTGGTGCCCGAGATCTCGTAGGCCACCGCGATCTGGGCGTTGCCGGTCGTGCTCTCCTCCTCGGAGATGAAGGCGATGGTCTCGGGGCCGACATTGCCGGTCTCGAAGCCGTCGATATAGGTCACGAACCGCGCATCCTCGGGGTTGGTCACGTTGTAGATCATCAGCCCGCTGTCGCGCTCCAGCCCGATGAAGGCATAGGTCTGCAGCCCGATCTGGCCGACCGCGATCGCCTCGGGCTCGGGGCCCTTGGCGTCGGAGCGGTTCTGCACCACGACCTCGCCCTCGTCGTCGACCGAGCCGACGATGTCGCCGTCGTCGTTGTTGAACCGCTCGGGCGCGAGGTTGGCGATGATGCTCTCGAACTCGTTGCCCGAGTCGAACACCACGTTGCCGGCGGTGTCGAAGATCGTGAAGGACCGCGAGCCGAAGCTGAACAGCTCGTCGATGTCGCCGTCGCCGTCGGTGTCGCCGTCGATCGTCGACACCCCGAGCCGGTAGAGGCCCTGATCGCCCACGGTCTCCACGTCCGGCAGGTCGATCTGGCCGCGCAGCTCGCCCGACGGGTTGGCCTCGGTGTGGAGGTTCACGTAGTAGCCGTCGTTGCGGAAGATCTCCATCTGCTCCGCGGTCACCGGCGCGGTGCCCTCGAAGCTGCCCGACCCGTCGCCGTTGTCGGTGACCGTCAGGTTGAAGAAGATCGGACCGTTGGTGCCGGCGTCGCCGAGATGCACGTGCACCGGGCTCTCGGGATTGCCGAAGCCGTCCTCGCCGCCGACATCGAGCAGCGGCGCGCTCAGATCGGCGAAGGTGCCGGTGACCGTGATCGTCATCTCGAGTTCGTCGAGCTCGGCGGTGAAGCTGCCGGTCGCGTCGGTGTCCTCGACCGGCGGGTCGGCGACCTCCTGGGCCTCCTCGATCGGCAGGTCCTCGGCGACGATCTCGGTGATGAAGGTCTCGGGGTCGAGCAGGCCGAGCTCGGCGAGGTCCTCCACGCGCGCCTCGTCGCCGAAGGGCACCGGCTCCCCGTCGTCGAAGGCGTCGCCCCGGCCGTCGCCCTCGTTGGCCGAGAACACGTAGGTGACGCCGTTCACCTCCTCGACCGCGATCGCGTCGGCCTGGCGCAGGCCGAAGACCTGGCGCGGCAGGATGTCGATCACCGTGTCGTCGGTCGAGTCGATCCCGGCGCCGCCGTCGAACTCGACGAGGCCGAGCTGCGGCACCAGGCCGGCGCTGTCCTCGATGCCGAAGTCGTTGTCGTTCAGCACCGCGAGCGTGCCCGTCTCGACGAGCGCGAGGCCCTCGGGCTTGTCCGACGGGGTGTAGCCGATCTCGGGCAGGCCGAAGAGCTTGCGCTTCTCGACCGGCACGAGGCCGGCATCGATGAGCTCGGCGGCCGACTGCTGCTCGAGGGTGCCCGTGAAGGCGAGCGGGGTCTCGATCAGGTTGGTCGCGCGGGTCAGGTCGATCTCGAAGACGTTCTTGTCGGCGACCCGGCCGAAATTGGCGTCGCGCTCGATGACGGCGATCTTGCCGTCGCCGAGGAACACCGCGTCGCCGATCTTGTCGACCCGGCCGCCGGCGCGGATGCCGGCGCTCGGATCCTCGAGGAGCATCACGTACTCCTCGACCGGCGTGCCGTCCTCGATGTCGATGCCGAGGATGCGGATGGCCTGGCTCGTGTCCGAGGCGTCGCGGTCGGGGTTGGCGAGCGGGGTCTGGATGAAGGCGTAGAGAACGCCGTTCTCCTCGTCGAGCGCCACCGCCTCGAAGCCGCGGTTGGTCCGGCGGTTGTTGTACTCCGCCGGCAGCGTCTCCTCGCCGAAGGTGCCCGGAGGCGCGAAGTCCTCGCCGAGGGTCGAGGTGCCCTCCGGCACGAACCGGTCGATCAGCGACCCGCTCGAGTTGAAGTGGTAGATCGCCGGGCGGTACTCGTCGACCGTCCAGAAGCTGCCGTCCGGCGCGCGCACGATGCCTTCCATGTCGGCGCCGAGCGGGTCGTAGGGCAGCTCCATGCCCGCGGCGTCGACCGGGATCTCGTCGAAGCCCTCGATGTTGGGCAGGCCGGTGATCGGGTTGCCGGCGCCGTCGGTGAAGAAGATCTGGTTCTCGATGGTCGCCGTGTTGGTCTCGGGGTCGACCGCCACCTCGATCACCCGCGCCTGATAGTCCGGCAGGTTGAAGGTGCGCGCGCCGTCCACGACCTCCGAGCCGTTCGGCCCGCGGTCCGGCACGACGAGGAAGTCGAGCGCGCCCGTCTCCTCGTCGACGCCGTCGAACCAGAGGCCCGAGAAGCCGCCGAGGTCGATCTCGAGGCCGTTGGCGTCGGTCCCGAGAACCGGCAGGTCGGGGAACTCGACGGTCGTGAGCTGCGGCCGGCCGAGGAAGTGATCGAGCACGCCCTGGCTGATGATGTCGGTGAACTCGAGCGTCTCGAGGTCGAGCACCGCGAAGGCGTTGTTCTCCTGGAGCGAGACGTAGGCGAGGCCGTTGTCCGGCGTCACGGCGATGAACTCGGGCTCGAGATCGGTCACCGGGTCGAAATCGGGATGCAGCCGGAGCCCCTGGCTCGCGGCCGAGGCGATGAGGTCCTCGGCCCCGGAGAAGTCGATCGTGGTCGCCGTGACGTTGTCGAGGTCGGCGAGCTCGATCACGGTGACGCCGCCCGGCGCGTCCACGGTCAGGTCGCTCTCGGAGTTGAACTCGCCCTCGTTGGCGATCAGCGCGCGCGTGCCGTCGGGCGTGAAGGTGACGGCGTCGGGCAGGTTCCCGGTCTCGACGGTGGTGACGATCTCGAGCGTCTCGGCGTCGATGATCGCGGCGATGCCGTTGTTGGGCACGCCCTCCTCGCTCGGCGCGACGTCGACGACCGCGACGATGACGCCGCCGGACGCCGCCACCGACTGCACGCCGTCGAAGCCCTCGATGCCCGAGAGGTCGATCGAGGCGGGCCCGAACTCGGGATCGAGCACCGAGAACACGTCGATGCGCTGCAGGTTGCCGTTGGTCACGTAGAGGAGGCCATCGGAGAAGCTGACGACCTCGGCCGCGCCCTCGGCGTCCTCCGGATCCTCGCTCTCGCCCTGGAACTGCTCGACGAGCGTCACCTCGATCTCGTCGCGGCCCACGGGCGCGGCCACCGTGTCGGAGCGCTGGTCGAGCAGCTGGATGCGGCTGTCGAGCGTCGGCGCGGTCTCCGGCGTGTCGAAGGGCGTGCCCGCCTCGGGCGGGAAGCTGGCCGCGAGGAAGTCCTCGAGCGCGGCCTGCTCGCCGATCTCGAGATCGACCACGGTCGGCGAGAGCGCGCGGAAGGGATAGCCGTCGCCGCCGATCAGGTCGCCCTCGTCGCCCGCGAGGAAGTCGAGCGTCACCGCCTTGATGCTCTCGGGCGCGCCCTCGACCACCGCGCCGTCCTCGACGATCACCTCGGTGGTGTTGCCCTCGGCGTCGGTCAGCGCGACCGTCTGGATGCGGGTGCCGGCGACCGCGACGGTGCCGTCGTCGTTGAGCTCCTGGGGCGTGCCCGAGGGATCGACCGCGACCCGCAGGCCGCCCAGCTGGAAGAACTGGCCCGGCGTCGCGCCCGGCTCGGTCCCCGCGACCGAATGCTCGAGCACGATCTTCAGATCCTCGGCCGAGAGATCGACCACCACGAGCCCGTTGTTGAAGCGCAGCGAGTTCTGGATGTCGAGGCGCGAGATCTCGCCCTCTTCCTTGCCGGAGACCGGGTTCTCCTGCGGCGGCAGCAGCGTGCCGTCCATGTCGGTCTCGCCGATCGCGGCGCGGATGCCGCCGCCGTTCTTGAT
>CAZWDE010000301.1:0-4329 GCA_964632555.1 uncultured Limibaculum sp. | reverse complement strand
ACGAAGAGCGGCACGTAGTTGGCCGACGGCACCACGATGTCGAAGCCATGGCCGCCGGCCTTGACCTTGGTCAGCGCGGTGCTGTTGGAGTCGTAGTCGGTGAGCGTCACCTCGACGTCGTAGGTCTGCTCGAACTTCTCGATCAGCTCGGGGTTGGTGTAGTTGCCCCAGTTGAAGATGTTCAGCCGGCCCTCGGCGAGGGCGGCGCCGGGGAGCGCGAGGCCGAGGGCGGCGAGCCCGGCCAGGATGCTGCGGGTCATGATCTCTCCTCTCTGTTGGCGGCCCGTCGGGCCGCGGCGCGCCAGTCTAGGCACGCTTGCGGGTGACAAGGAAGAAGATCGAGAGGATCAGCACCGAGATCGCCAGCAGCACGGTCGAGATCGCGTTGATCTCGGGCGTGATCACCCGGCGGAGCTGGCCGAGCATGTAGGTCGGCAGGGTGTCCTGCCCGGCCGACTTGACGAACTCGGTGATCACCACGTCGTCGAGCGAGATGACGAAGGCGAGCATCGCGCCGGCGATGATGCCGGGGAACATCAGCGGCAGGGTGATGCGCCGGAACGCCTGCCAGGGCGTCGCGTAGAGATCGGCCGCCGCCGTCTCCAGCGTGCGGTCCATCCCCTCGAGCCGCGCCCGGATCGGCAGATAGGCGAAGGGGATGCAGAAGGCGGTGTGCGCGGCGATCAGGTAGAAGAGCCCGTGATAGCCCGTCGCCTCCTTGACGATGGCGAAGACGACGAGGAGCGCGACGCCGGTCACGATCTCGGGCACCATCAGCGGCTGGTTGATCATCGCGTAGACCGCGGTGCGGCCGGGATAGGGCGGCACGCGCGTCGTGCCGAGGGCCGCCATGGTGGCGATGCCGGTCGAGAGCGCCGAGGCCCAGAGCGCGACGACCACCGAGCGGATCGCGGCGTCCTGCACCTTCTCGTTCTCCCACGCCGCGACGTACCAGCGCCACGAGAAGCCCTCCCAGAGCGCGAGGTTGGAGCCGGCGTTGAAGGAGTAGATCACGAGGCTCGCGATCGGGGCGTAGAGCATCAGGAAGCAGGCGATCGCGATCGTCGGGAAGCCCTTTTGCCGCGTCGCGCGGAAGGTCTCAGCCATGCGCCCGCTCCCCCTTCTGCGCGGCGCGGACATAGACGAGCAGCGCCACCATCACCAGCGCGAGCAGCGTGATCGAGAGCGCCGCGCCGAGCGGCCAGTTGCGCCCCTGCCCGAACTGCAGCTCGATCAGGTTGCCGAGCATCATGTTCTTGCCGCCGCCGAGCACGCGCGGCGTCACATAGGCGCCGAGGGACGGGATGAAGACGAGGATCGAGCCCGCGACGATGCCGGGCGAGACGAGCGGCAGGATCACCCGGCGCAGCACCCGGAGCCGCGAGGCATAGAGGTCGTAGGCCGCCTCCACGAGACGGAAGTCGAGCTTCTCGATCGAGGCGTAGAGCGGCAGCACCATCAGCGGGAAATAGACATAGGCCATGCCGAGCATGATCGAGAAATCGGTGTAGAGCATCCGGTAGGGCTCCTCGATCACCCCCATCCCGGTGAGCGCGGAGTTGATCACGCCCTCGGCGCGGATCCATTCGAGCATCGCGAAGGTGCGGATCAGCAGGTTGGTCCAGAACGGGATGGTGATCAGGAACAGCCAGAGATTGCGGTTCCGCCGCGACCGCGTCGCGATGAAATAGGCCGTCGGGAAGCCGAGCAGGAGGCAGGCGAGCGTCGTCAGCACCGAGAGCTTCACCGAGCGCCAGAGGATCGCGAGATGCGCGTCCTGGATGCGGAGCTCGTCGGTGAAGATGTCGCGCGTCAGCGCGACGTTGAACCAGCCCTCGGTCGAGAAATCCCACACCACGCCGCCGTAGTCGCCGGGCTCGAGAAAGGAATAGACCAGCACGACCAGCAGCGGGCCGGCGGCGAAGAGCGTCAGCCACAGGATGGCCGGCAGGTTGAGCAGCCAGCGCGCGCGGGCGGCGCGGCGCTCGCTCTCGGCGGCGGCGGAGGCGGGCGTCGGGCCGGCGTCCATCAGTCCCTCAGCACCTGCACCGCGCCGGGCGCGATGGCGAGCCCCACGGTCTCGCCCTCGGCCGCGCCCGGCGCGTCGCCGACGCTGTTCTGGACGCGCGCGACGAACGAGGTCCCGTCGGCGAGGTCGAGGCGGTAGAGCGTGTCGGTCCCGAAAAAGGTGAGCCCGGTCACGCGGGCCTCGAGCTCGCCCGCGCCCGGCTCGGTCAGCCGCGCGTGCTCGGGCCGGATCGCGGCGGTCACGCGGGTCACCCCGGCCATGCCCTCGGGCAGCGCCGCCTCCACCTCCGCGCCGCCGGCGAGGCGCAGCCGCGCCTTCCCGCCCTCGGCGCCGAGGACCTCCGCCGCGAGGAAGTTGGTGTCGCCGATGAAGTCCGCGACGAAGCGCTCCTGCGGGCGGTGATAGATCTCCCGCGGCGTGCCGATCTGCAGGATGCGGCCCTCGTTCATCACCGCCAGCCGGTCCGACATCGTCAGCGCCTCCTCCTGGTCGTGGGTGACGAAGACGAAGGTGATGCCGGTCTCGTGCTGCAGCCGCTTGAGCTCGCCCTGCATGTCCTTGCGGAGCTTGTAGTCGAGCGCCGAGAGCGGCTCGTCGAGCAGCAGCACCTTCGGCCGGGGCGCCAGCGCGCGGGCGAGCGCCACGCGCTGCTGCTGGCCGCCCGAGATCTGGTCGGTCCGGCGGTCGCGCAGATGCTCCATGCGCACGAGCGCGAGCATCTCGTCCACCGTCGCCGCGATCTCGGCCTTCGCCCGGCCCAGCATCTCGAGACCGAAGGCGATGTTGCCGGCCACCGTCATGTGCGGGAAGAGCGCGTAGGACTGGAAGACGGTGTTGACCGGCCGCCGGTTCGGCGGCAGGTGCGCGATGTCCTCGCCGCCGAGGAGGATCCGCCCCGCGCTCGGCTGCTCGAACCCCGCGATCAGCCGGAGCAGGGTGGTCTTGCCGCAGCCCGAGGGCCCGAGAAGGGTGAAGAACTCGTTCTCCCGGATCGTCACCGAGACGCCGTCGAGCGCCCGCACCGCGCCCTCGCCCCGGCCGAAGATCTTGGCGACGCCGCGCACCTCGACGCCGGCGCCGGCCGGCGCGACCTCCGCCGGCATCCGGCGGGCGATCTCGGGCGAACCGTTCCCGTCGCGCACTCTCGTCATTGGCCAGTCTAGGGGCGGAGACGCCCGCGATTGCAAGCGCGAACTGCGCCCGGGTCCGGGTTTGCCCGTGTGTCGCGCGCCCCGTTCGTGTAGGCTGCCGGCAAACGGCAGGGGAGTGCTCGGGATGTGGCGGGTCGTCGGTCAACTGGCGCTGATCGCGGCGGCGCTCCCGGTCGCGGCGCAGGACGAGGCCGACCCGGTCGGCGTGCCGGAGCCCGACCCCATGGCGATCGCCGCGGCGGCCGTGGAATTCCTCGCCGCGCAGGACGCCTTCACCTTCCGCTGGTTCGCGAGCTTCGACGAGGTGATCGACGGCCGCGAGAAGCTCACCTTCCTGCGGAGCGGCGTCAACACCATGGTCCGCGGCGTCGGCTTCGTCTCGCACACCGAGCGCGGCGACGCCTACCGCGACTACTACTACGACGGCGCGGTGTTCACGGTCGCCTCGCCCGACGAGAACTTCTACGCCTCGGTCGAGTTCGCCGGCGGCTTCGACGCGCTGATCGAGGCGGTGCGCGAGCGGACCGGCAACGTCGTGCCGCTCTGGTCGATGATGAGCGAGACGCTGCCCGCGCGCTTTCTCGAGAGCGTGGACGGCGCGGCCTATGTCGGCACCACGCGGATTGCCGGCGAGCCGGCGCATCACCTCGCCTTCACGAGCTACGACGAGGACTGGCAGATCTGGGTGGCGGCCGATCCGGAGCGGCCGCTGCCGCTGCTGATCGTCGGGACCGACCCCTACCAGCAGGGCTGGCCGCAATACCGCGCCTACCTGACCGGCTGGGATCTCTCGCCGCCCACCGATCCGGATCAGTTCGTCTTCGTGCCCGAGGAGGACGACCTGCCGGTCAGCCTGCCCGATCTCGAGACCGCCGAGCCGCCCGAGCCTCGCGGGGCGCGGTCCCCCGAGACCGCCGAGCCCGGCGAGGCCGCGGCAGAGGGGACCGGCGCGGAGGCGACGCCGGAGCCGGCGGAATGAGCCTCGGGCGGGCGCTCCGACGGCTGGCCGTCGCGGTCGCGGCGGCGGCGATGCTCGTGCTCGGCCCGACGCCCGGCAGCGTGATCGCGCTCGACCCCCAGATCGGCCAGGCCGAGGCGCGCCCCGGAGGCCGGCGCGGCGGATTTCGCGGCCGGCCGGCCATGCGCCCG
>CAZWDE010000300.1:0-4331 GCA_964632555.1 uncultured Limibaculum sp. | reverse complement strand
CACACCTCTGTCCCTCGGGGACGCAACAGTTATCGCTGCCGCAATTCTGCCGGAAATCGCGGGGGATTCCAAAGGCGTTCCGACTGCAAAACGCGAAAATCGCAGGGAAACTGTTTCATTATTGGCCGGGTTCGCACCGATCGACCGATCAGATTCGCAAATCGATGACGGCGATTCGCGACATTCAACCGGAAGGCGAGCCCGACTCACGCCGGGCGCCGCGGCCGGCGGAGACTCGCCCGCCCCCGGCGGGCCGCCGATTCGTCAGGCCGCCTCCCGGCGGTGCGCGAGGCGGGCGAGGTCGCGCGCGATGGCGAAGGCGCCCTTGAGCGTGTCGGCCTCGCTCCGCCAGTCGCGCCGGATCACCAGCTTGTTGTCCTTGAGCCGCGCGTGCTGGCTCGGATCGGTGAGATACTCCGCGAGGCCGGCGGGGTTCTCGAAGGTGTCGCCCCGGAACTGCACGGTCGCGCCCTTGGGCCCGGCGTCGAGCCGCGCGATCCCCGCCTTGCGGCAGAGCGACTTGACGCGAACGACCTTGAGGAGCGTGTCGACCTCCCTCGGCGGCTTGCCGAAGCGGTCGTGCAGCTCGGCCGCGAAGCCCTCGAGCTCCTCGCGCGACTGGAGATCGGAGAGCCGCCGGTAGAGCCCGAGGCGCACATCGAGATCGGGGACGTAGTCCTCCGGGATCAGCACCGGCACGCCGAGATTGATCGTCGGCGCCCAGGTCTCGCCCTCCTCGACCGTGCCGGACTCGCCCGAGCGGATGCGGGCGATCGCCTCCTCCAGCATGTCCTGGTAGAGCTCGAACCCGACCTCCTTGATGTGGCCCGACTGCTCCTCGCCGAGCAGGTTGCCGGCCCCGCGGATGTCGAGATCGTGGCTGGCGAGGTGGAAGCCCGCGCCGAGGCTGTCGAGGCTGCCGAGCACCTTGAGCCGGCGCTCGGCCTGCGGCGTCAGCGGCTTGCGCGGCTCGGTGGTGAGATAGGCGTAGGCGCGCAGCTTGGCGCGGCCGACGCGCCCGCGGATCTGGTAGAGCTGCGCCAGGCCGAGCATGTCGGCGCGCTTGACGATCAGCGTGTTGGCGCGGGGGATGTCGAGGCCCGACTCGACGATGGTGGTGGCCAGCAGCACGTCGTAGCGCCCGTCGTAGAAGGCGTTCATCCGGCTGTCGAGATCGCCCGCCGCCATCTGCCCGTGCGCGACGAGGTAGCTGACCTCGGGCACCTGCTCCTTCAGGAACTCCTCGGCCTCGGGCAGGTCCTTGATCCGCGGCACGACGAAGAAGGACTGCCCGCCGCGGTAGCGCTCGCGCAGAAGCGCCTCGCGCACCGTCACCGCGTCGAAGGGCGCGACGTAGCTGCGCACCGCGAGCCGGTCGACCGGCGGCGTCGCGATCACCGAGAGCTCGCGCACGCCCGACATCGCGAGCTGCAGCGTGCGCGGGATCGGCGTCGCGGTCATGGTGAGGACATGGACATCGGCGCGGAGCGACTTCAGCCGTTCCTTGTGGGCGACGCCGAAATGCTGCTCCTCGTCGATCACGAGCAGGCCGAGATTGCAGAACTTCACCGACTTCGCGAGCAGCGCGTGGGTGCCGACGACGATGGAGATCGACCCGTCGGCGAGGCCCCGTCGCGTCTCCGCCGCCTCCTTCTGGCCGACGAAGCGGGAGAGCTGGCGCACCCGGAGCCCGGTGCCGGCGAAACGCTCGGCAAACTGCTTGGCGTGCTGACGGGCGAGCAGCGTGGTGGGCGCGATCACCGCCACCTGCAGGCCCGAGGCGGCGGCGACATAGGCCGCGCGCAGCGCCACCTCGGTCTTGCCGAAGCCGACATCGCCGCAGATCAGGCGGTCCATCGGCTTGCCGGAGGCGAGGTCGGAGAGGACGTCCTCGATCGCGCGCAGCTGGTCCTCGGTCTCCTGATAGGGAAAGCGCGCGCAGAACTCGGAATAGCCGCCCGAGGGCGGCTCGAGCGGCTCGGCCGAGCGGAGCGCGCGCTCGGCGGCGACGCGGATCAGCGCGTCGGCCATCTCGCGGATGCGCTCCTTCATCTTCGCCTTGCGCGCCTGCCAGGCGCCGCCGCCGAGCCGGTCGAGCTCGCCCGTCTCCTGCCCGTAGCGCGTGAGGAGCTCGATGTTCTCGACCGGCAGGTAGAGCTTGGACCCGCCGGCGTATTCGAGCGCGAGGCACTCGTGCGGCGCGCCCATCGCCGTCACGGTCTCGAGGCCCAGATAGCGCCCGATGCCGTGCTCGAGATGCACCACGAGATCGCCGGCCATGAGCGACTGCGCCTCGGTCAGGAAGTTCTCGGCCCGGCGGGATTTCCGCGCGCGACGGATCAGCCGGTCGCCCAGCACGTCCTGCTCCGAGATCACCGTGATCCCGGGCGCCTCGAACCCCTGTTCGAGCGCCCAGACGACGAGGTTGACCCCGGCCCGCACCTCGTCCCAGCGCGCGACGCGGCGGGCGGCGGCGATCCCGTGATCGGCCAGCAGCCCCTCGAGCCGCTCGCGCGCGCCCTCGGAATAGGAGGCGATCACCACCGGCCCCGCGCGGAGGCGCTCGCGGATATGGGCGGCCAGCGCGTCGAAGAGGTTCTGCCCCTCGCCCTGCCCGGCCTGCTGGCGCTCGGGCGCGAAGGAGCGCCCCGGCCGCCCGCCGGCGTCGATCACGCCCGGCCCGAGCGGCAGCTTGTGCGGCGTGAGCGCGCGCACCGGGCGCGGGTGGAGCGCCGCGCGCCAGCCCGCCGCGTCGAGATAGAGCCGGTCGGGCGGCAGCGCGCGCGCCTCGCCGCCCGCCTCGGTGCGCGCCCGGTGGTGCTCGGCGATCTGCTCGGCGCGGGCGGCCAGCGCCTCGTCGATGCGGGCGTCGAGGCTGACGGGCGCGCCGGGCACGAAGTCGAAGACGGTGGCGAGGCGGTCGTGGAACAGCGCGAGGAAGTGCTCCATGCCCTGCTGCTTGCGCCCCTCGGAGACGGCGGCGTAGAGCGGATCGTCGCGCCGCGGCTGGCCGAAGGTCTCGCGGTAGCGGGTGCGGAAGCGGGCGATCGAGGCCTCGTCGAGGATCACCTCCGAGGCGGGGGCGAGCTCGACCCGGGCGATCTTCTCCACCGTGCGCTGGGTCTCGGGGTCGAAGCGGCGCGCGCTCTCGAGCGTGTCGCCGAAGAAGTCGAGCCGCACCGGCAGCTCGGATCCCGGCGCGAAGATGTCGACGATGCCGCCGCGGACGGCGAAGTCGCCCGCCTCGACGACCGTCGAGCTCCGCGCGAAGCCCATCCGCGCGAGCCAGGCGACGAGCGCGTCGACCGAGGTGGGCCGGCCGACCTCGGCGACGAAGCTCGCCTCGGCGACCGTGGCGGGCGTCGGCACCCGCTGCATGGCGGCGTTGAGCGTGGTGACGACCACGGACGGCCGGTCCCAGCCCTGCGCGAGCGCCGCGAGGGTCGCCATCCGCCGCGCGGCGATCGCGGGATGGGGCGAGACCCGGTCGTAGGGCAGGCAGTCCCAGGCCGGGATCTGCAGCACCGGCAGGCCCGGCGCGACGAGCCCCAGCGCCTCGGTGAGCGCGGCGGCGCGGGCGTCGTCGCGCGCGACATGGATCACCGGCCCGCCGGCCCGATCCACGAGATCGGCGACCAGCTTGGCGTCCCAGCCCTCCGGCGCGCCGCAAACGGTCACGGCGCCCGGGGCCACTTCCCCGCGCGTGTTCATGGCCAGCGAAGTAGCCAGCCGGCGCGCGCGAGGCAAGGCCGGGGGCGCGGCACTCGGCCGCTCAGTCGCCCGCCCGGCGGTCGGCGCCGAAGGCCTCGCGCCAGGAGCCCGCGTCCGGCGGGCCGACGAACTCGATGCGCTCGATCGTCGTCCAGAAGCGCGCGCCGCCGAGGGGGATCTCGCCGACCACGCGGAACCGGGCAGGCAGGCGTCCGGTCCCGATCGCGAGCGCGGCCGGACGCCCGTTGAGCCCGCCGGCGCGGATCGCGGGCGCGGTCGCCGCCCCGTCGACCGCGGCGCCGAAGCCGAGCCGGAGCCGCACGCTCGCCACCTGCCAGCCGGGCCCGAGCCGCCCGCCGTCGAAGAGCACCACGCGGCACTCGGCGCCGCCCGCCCGGTCGCGGTGCCAGAGCACGGCCCCGCCGGCCTCGATCCGGCAATGCGTGCCGTCGAGCGTGCCGTAGGCGACGTGGGAGAGCCCGAGCCCCTCGGCATAGCCGAGCGCCTCGTCGGCGGGCACGAGGAAGCGCCGTTGCGGGACGGCGCCGGCGGCGGCGGCCGGCGCCGGCGGGTTGACCGGCTGGGCGAGAGGCGGCGATCCCGTGGCGGCCGCGAGCGGC
>CAZWDE010000299.1:0-4402 GCA_964632555.1 uncultured Limibaculum sp. | reverse complement strand
GTGCGCCTGCGCGAGCACGGCCGCTTCGCCACCGCGCGGGCGTCGGACCTCGACACGGTGGTCGCGTCCGCCCTCGCCTACGTCCAGTGCCTCAACAAGCTGCTGATCCGGCGGGAGAAGGCGGCGCCGGACGACCGCCTCGCCGGCTGAGGGGCGCGCCTCCCCCGCGCCGGCGAGCGGCCCGGGGGGCGTGCGCGCGGGCGGCGGCTCAGGCCGCCACCCGGTCGAGCTCGCCCATGCGGTCCTCGACCGTGACCGTCAGAGAGCGCAGCTGATCGAAGGTGACCTGCGCGATCCGGCGATGGCTCTCGGCCAGCCGGTCGAGGGCCGCGATCGACGTCTCCAGCTTGCGGACCTCGTCCGCGTCGCCCGCCGCGCGCGCCGCCTCGAGCTCGGCCTGCCGGGCGAGGATGTCGTCGGCCACCCTGGTCCAGGCCGCGAGCTTCTTCTGAAGCTTGGTCGCCAGCAGGTCCGTCCGCTCCGCCGATCGCGCGAAGAACCGGGCGAGCGCGTCGGCCTTCTTCGCGCCCTCGGCGATCATCTTGCGACCGGCGGCGATCGCTTTCTTGTTGTCGGCGGCGTTGGCGACAACGGTTTTCTTCAACTTGGCGTAGTCGGTCATCCATCTCTCCGATGATTTGGTGCGTTCGAAATGACCGCTCGGAAATGGACAGCCGCCGCGGCCGCTTCAAGTGCCGGCGGGCCGAAATCGGACGGGGCGGGCGGCTCAGCGGAGCGCGTGGATCTCGAGGATCTCGGCCTCGACCGTCAGGCCACCGCCCGCGGCGGGGGTCGCCCAGCGGCCGTACATCGCCTCGAGATCGGCGAGGAGCGCGGCCCGGGCCTCCGGCCCGAGCGTGTCGTGCACGATCTTCATCGGCCCGAAATGCGCGGCGTAGTGGCGGACCGTCTCGGCGATCCCGCCCGGGTAGTCGAAGCGCAGGGTCCGCCGCTCCATGTCGAGCCGGGCGACCCGCGGGCCGAGGCGCGCGCGCACCGTCGCCTCGTCGCCCCAGAGAAGCGGCGAGGGCATCTCGGGCGGCGGCGCGTGCCGCGCCACGGTGGCGAAGAAGTCGCCGACGAAGCCCTCGGCCGTCCAGTTGCCCATGGCGATGCGCCCGCCCGGCCGGCAGACCCGCGCCATCTCGGCGGCCACGCGGTCGGGGTTGGGCGCGAACATCGCCCCGATCAGGCTGACCACGACGTCGAAGGCGCCGTCCTCGTAGGGCAGCGCCTCGGCGTCGCCCCGGTCGAACCGGATCGACAGCCCCTCGGCCGCGGCGGCGGACCGGGCCTGCTCGAGCCACGCCTCGGTGAGGTCGAGCCCGGTGACGAGCGCGCCCGCCCGCGCCGCCGGCAGCGCGAGCTGCCCGGTGCCGCAGGCGATGTCGAGGAGGCGGGTGCCGTGGCCGTGCGGCACGCGGGCGAGGAACTCCTCCGAGCTCGCGGCGAGCGACGCGGCGATCTTGCCGTAGTCGCCCGCCGCCCAGACCGTGGCGAGGATCCCCTTGAGCCCGCCGGGGGCGCCCTCGCCCGCCGGGGGATCCGCGGCCGCGGCGCTCATGCCGCCATCCTCCGCCGGCAGAAGCAGGACGCGTGCACCGGCACGTCGGCCCGCGCCTCGGCCAGCGCGAGGCGCTGGCGGATCAGCGGCAGCTCCACGGTCTCGCCGCGCCGCTCGAGGCACTCCGCGAGGCCGTGCAGGCTCCAGAGGTTGTCGATGTGCTGCCACGGCCGCGCGAGCGTCCCGTCGAGCCCGAGATCGGCGCGGTAGACCGCCTCGGCCTCCTCGGCGCGGCCCTGCTCGAGGAGGAGCGCGCCGAGCGCGTGCCGGGTCGGCTGCATCCAGCCCCAGGGCTCGTCGTAGGGCAGACCGTCGTCGAGCGCGACGGCGCGGCGGAGATGCGCGAAGGCCTCCTCGTGCCGTCCCTTGCGGTAGTCGAGCTCGCCCTCGAGCATCGCCTCGGCGATCGCGAGGAGGTCGCGCACGGTGTTGTTGTGGAGGAGCCGGCTCTCGGGCACGCGCGCCGTCGCCTCGCGCAGCGCGACGAGCTCGGCCTCGGCCTCGGCGACCCGCCCGAGCGCCGAGAACGCCACCCCGCGGGCGTAGTGCAGCGTGGCGGCCATGGTGCAGAAGAGCGCGGGCTCCTCCGGGAAGGGCAGCGCCAGGATCTCCTCCCACCGGCCGAAGCGCACGAGCACATGCGGCTTCAGCGCGAGATAGGACTCGAGGAAATCGGCCATCGGCGGGGACTCGACGCGCAGCAGGCCGTCCGGCACCGTGGCGTTCAGCTCCTCCGCCGCGCGCAGCGCCGGCGCCATCTGGCCGAGGAACAGCGCGCCGTAGATCGCGAAGTGATAGTTGTGGATGCGGTAGAGGGTGTAGAAGTTGCCGCCGCCGCTCTTGGCGTATTCCTTGCGGTCGGCGCGGATCGCGCGCTCGTTCCAGTGCAGCACGTCGGCATAGTGCCCGCACAGCACGTCGATATGCGTCGGCATGTGGACGAGGTGGCCGGCGTCGGGGGCGATGGTGCGCAGCCGGTCGCCCTGCCGGAGGGCGCGCTCGGGGACGGGCGACATCTCCATCAGATGCACGTAGAGGTGGAGCAGCCCCGGATGGTCCCACGCCTCGGGCCGCCCGAAGGCGCGCTCGAGCACCGCCTGCGCCTCCGCCGTGTCCGCGCCCTCGGCCGGCCGGCCGGTGGCGAGGTCCCACATCTTCCACGGCGTGCGGTTCATCATCGCCTCGACGAAGATCGTCGTCACCTCGAGGTCGTCCGGGTGCGCGGCGTGGGCGCGGCGCATCGCGTCGGCGAAGGCGTCGTCCCACGGGCTCTGGTCCTCGATCGCCTCGCGCTGGGGATAGCGGGCGGCGAGCGCCTCGATCAGCGCGCGCTCCGGCGCGGTGACGCTGGCGGCGAGCGCCTGCGCGGCCTGCGCGGCGTCGAAGGCGCGGGCGAGCGCGGCCTGCTTGCCGTCCGGGTCGTGCAGGTGCCAGGGGAAGTTGTAGTTGGGCCCGGCGGCATAGGCGATGCCCCACTGCGCCATCGCGCAGCCCGGATCGGCCGTCGCCGCCTTCTCGAAGCAGAGGATCGCCTCCTCGTGGTGGTAGCCGTAGGTCCAGAGGAGGCCGCGGTCGAACCAGAGCTGCGCCTCGGGCGAGCCGGTGCTGACGCGGCGCGAATACGGTCCGAGGTCGAAATAGCCGTCGGCGGTCATGGGAATCTCCGATCGCTCTCCGAGGGCCGTTTCCCCCGCCCGCAGCCTGCCACCGGCATGGGCGGACGCAAGGGAAACCTGTCCGGCGCGCCGGCCTCAGGCCCGCGTCGCCCGCACCTCGAGGATGCCGGCGTGGACGATCACCTCGTCCTCGCCATCCGCTTCGTTGGCGCCGCGCCAGAGCGCCACGAGGTCGGCCTCGAGCGCGGCGCGGCCGGCGGCGTCGAGCTTGCCCATCGCGGTGACCACGGGGCCGAAATTCTCCCGGAAGTGCTCCACCACCGCCTCGGGCGGCATCGGGTAGCGGAACCGGTAGGTCGTGGGCTCGGCCACCAGATCGCGCACGCCGTCGCCGAAGCGCTCGCGCACGACCTCCTCGTTGCCCCAGAGCAGCGGCGAGGGCATCGGCGGCGGCGGCACATGCGCCGCGACCGTGCGGAAGAAGTCGCCGATGAAGCCCTCGGGCGTCCAGTTCCCCATGGCGATTCGCCCGCCCGGGCGGGTGACGCGCAGCATCTCGGCGGCCACGCGGTCGGGGTTGGGGGCGAACATCGCGCCGATCAGGCTGATCGCGTGGTCGAAGCTCGCGTCCTCGAAGGGCAGCGCCTCGGCGTCGCCCACCTCGAAGCGGACGTCGAGCCCCTCCTGCCGCGCGCGCGTCGCGCCCTCGCGCACCAGGGCCTCGACGATGTCGACACCGGTGGCCCGCGCGCCGCGGCGCGCCGCCGGCCGCGCGATCTGCCCCGCGCCGCAGGCGATGTCGAGCAGCCGCTCGCCGGGCTCGACGCGCAGCCGGTCGAGGAAGGCCTCGGCGCTGGCGGCCAGCGGCTCGGCGATGCGGGCATAGTCTCCCGCCGCCCAGGTCGCGCGGAGACGGTCCTTGAGCGCGGGGTCGTCGGTCGAGGTGTCGGCCATCTCGGCTCCCTTCCCTGCCGGGTCCTCCGGGCGACCGGGGGCGCGGGGGTCCGGGGGCCCGACGCCCGCTCCGGTCGACGCCCGGCACCGTGCGCGCTCGCCGGGGGGCGACGCAATGGCCGATGCGCAACGGTGGCAGGGCGCAAGCGCCGGCCTCAGCCGGGCCGGAGGCCGCCGACCGCCGCGCCCGGCTCGCGCCAAATCCTGAGGAGCCGGCGCACCGGCCATTTGATCAGCGCCGGCATCAGGAAGATCCAGACCAAGCTCA
>CAZWDE010000298.1:0-4411 GCA_964632555.1 uncultured Limibaculum sp. | reverse complement strand
CCGGCCCGCCCGCCAGCGCCTCGGCGCGGCCGACGAGCGCGGCCAGCGCCGCCGCCGGGCCGCCCGGCGCGCTCGCCGCCTCGGCGACGAGCCGGGCCTCGTCGATCTCGCGGCCATCCGCCCCGCGCGCCTCCAGAAGCCCGTCCGAGGCGAGGAGCAGCCGGTCGCCCGGGCCGAGCGCGAAGCCCTCGGAGCGCCATGCGATCCCGGGCAGCAGCCCCACCGGCGGCCCGCCGGGCGCGAGGCGCTCGACGCGCCCGGACCGGCGGAGGATCGCCGGGCGCCCGTGACCCGCCGAGACGCAGCGCCCGAGGCCGGTGTCGAGATCGAGCGTCGCGAGCGCCATCGTGAAGAACAGGCTCTCCTCGGCGCCATGGGCGAAGCGCGCGTTGAGATCGGCGATCACCTCGGCCGGGTCGCGCGCGCGGAGCGCACCGTCCCCGCACCGCGCGAAGGCGATGTTGGCCTCGGGCCAGGCCGGGGCGAGGAGCTGCGAGAGATGCACCGCGCGCAGCGCCGAGGCGACGCCGTGGCCGCACACATCGACGCCGAAGACGCCGAGCCCGCGCTCCCCGATCGCGAAATACCCCACGAGGTCGCCGCCGACATGGCCCGCGGGGCGCGAGAGCGCGGCGCAGCGCGCGCCGTTGCAGAGCGCCTCCGCCGGAGGCACGAACTCGCGCTGCAGGTGGCTCGCCGCGGCGAGGTCGCGCTCGAGCCGCGCGTAGAGCGTGCTCACCTCGTCGAGCGCGCGCTGGGTCGTGGCCATCTGGACGCGCAGCCGCGTCTCGAGCGCGACGAGGCGCTCGCCCGCCTTGAGCCGCGCGGCGAGCTCGGTCTCGTCGACCGGCTTGCGCAGATAGTCGTCCGCGCCCGCGCCGAGGCCGCGCGACAGGTCGGCCGCCTCGTGCTTGGCGGTCAGGAGAATGACGTAGACATAGCCCCCGGCCGCGCCGCGCGCGCGAAGCGCCCGGCACAGCTCGGGCCCCGACATCCGCGGCATCATCCAGTCCGACACCACGAGGGGGATCGGGCGGCGCTCGAGCGTGCGGAGCGCCTCCGCCCCGTCCGCCGCCTCGTGCACCTCGTAGCCCCGGCGGCGAAGGAGCGCGGCGAGGAGCGCGCGCTGCGTGCGCGAATCGTCGACGACGAGCACCGGGGGAGGCGATCGGGTGGTCAGGCCGCTCAGGGCGCCCGCTTCGCCGTCCATGTCGCGCCGCTCCGAGCCGCTCCGCATCGCCGCCGGGGTACCGCGCCGGTCCCTAATGCGGCGTGAACGCGCGAGGCCCCTTGGCGTTTGCCGGCTGGTAACGGTCGTCGCGCTAAGCCTCGCGCCCGAGCATGTCAGGCCCGCTGGCCGGGGAGCCGAGGAGACACGGATGCTGTTCGACGCCGAGACCCGCGAGACCCATCTCCTCATCCGCCCCCGCCAGCGCCGGCTCGACGCCGCGATCGCGCCCGAGTTCCGCGACGAGGTCGTCCGGCTGGTCGACGGCGGCGCGCGGCGGCTCGTGATCGACCTGTCGGAGGTGGACTTCCTCGACAGCTCGGGCCTCGGCGCGCTGGTGGCGATCCTGAAGCGGCTCGGCACGGCGGGCGCGCTGGAGATCACGGGGCTCAACCGCCCGGTGCGCAAGGTGTTCGAGCTCACGCGCATGGTCGAGGTCTTCACGATCCGCGAGACCGGGTCGGCCGCGGCCGGGCGCGCGCCCTGAGGGCGGAACGGTGAGCGGGCGGATGAGCGCGCCGCCGGCGGAGGCGGGACCGCCGCCCGAGTTCGGTCGGCGCGGCGTCGCGCCGGTGCGGCTCGAGCACCGTCTCGGCAGCACGCTCGCCGAGGTCGGGCCCGCCGTCACCGCCGTGATCGGCGGCGCGCGGGCGCGCTGCCCGGGCCTCCAGGAGGACGACGAGGCGGCGGAGGATCTCGCGCTCTGCCTCGCGGAGATCCTGACCAACTGCGTGCGGCACGCCTATGGGGGGCGCCCCGGCCAGCCGATCCGCGTGCGCCTCGTCTCCGACGGCCGGCTCGCCCGGCTCGAGGTGCGCCACCGCGGCGCGCCGCCCGCGCCCGCGCTCCTCGCCGCGCCCGCCCCGGCATCGCCGCGGTCGGCCCCGCTCGGCGCGCTGCCGGAGCGCGGCTGGGGCTGGGCGATCATCCGCGGCCTCGGCGACCGCATCCGCCTCGGCTCCGAGGACGGCTGGAACCTCCTCGCCGTCGAGAAGCGCCTTGCTCGCTAGCGCCGCCCGGCTCCGCCGCGCGGGCCGGCGCCCGCCCGAGGGGATGCACGGCGCCGCGCGGCTGTCGCGCCGGCTCCGCTGGCTCTACATGGGCGGCTTCGGCCTGATCGCCGCGCTCGCGGGGGTCGTGCTCTGGGCGCAGCAGGCGCAGCACGCGGCCGTCGCGGCGGCGCTCGGGCCCGAGGGGTGGTCGGCGCTCGGCGGCATCGCCGCGCTCGCCTGGCTGCAGGAGGGCGCGGTGGTGCTCCTCCTGCTCGTGATCGTGCTCGAGGGGCTGATGATCTTCCGGCCGATGGTGCGCTCGGTCGCCTCGGCCGCGGACCGGCTCGCGGAGATCTTCTCGGTGATGAGCCAGGGGGTGCTGGTGACCGACGCGACGGGCCGCGTCGTCTTCCACAACACGCGCCTCGGCGAGCTGCTCGAATGCCCCGAGGCGTGGAGCCCGCTCGGCCAGCGGATCGAGGACGTGATCGGCATGTTCGCCAATCGCGGGGACTACGGGCCGCGGCTTCTGCCGGGCGAGCCGTTCCGCCCCGAACTCTACCAGAGCGGCGATTTCGAGGGGATCTATCACGAGACGAAGTCGGGCCGCACGGTCAGCGTCGCCACCACCGAGCGGCGCGGCGGCGGCTGGGTGTTCTCCTTCACCGACATGACCGCGCAGAAGGACCAGGCGCGGAGCCTCGCCGCCGCCCAGCGCGAGGCCGCGGCCAACGCCGCGCAGGCGCGCCGCCTCGCCCTGATCGCCGAGCACACCGACGACATGATCCTGCTCCTCGACGCGAAGGGGCGCATCACCTGGGTCAACCGCGCCTTCGAGCGCTTCACCGGGCACGGCGCCGGCGATCTGGCCGGCGAGCGGCTGACCGCGCAGTTCGGCCCGGACACCGAGGCGGGCCGCGTCGCCGAGATCGAGGAGGCGATCGCCGCCGGCGGCGCCGTGGCCTGCGAGATCCTGCTCTACGGGCGCGACGGGCGGCCCTACTGGGCCGATCTGCGCCTCAGCCCCGTGCTCCACGACGGCGAGCTCACGCAGTTCATCTGCTCGCAGCGCGACGCGACCGAGCGGCGCCGGATCCAGGACCGGCTCGCCGCCTCCGAGACCGAGGCGGTCGAGCTCGCCAAGCGCGCCGAGGCGGCGAGCCAGGCCAAGTCGGCCTTCGTCGCCTCGATGAGCCACGAGATCCGCACGCCGATGAACGGGATCATCGGCATGAGCGAGCTGCTCTGCGAGACTGAGCTCGCCGATGACCAGCGCCTCTATGCCGAGACGATCCGCCAGTCGGGCGAGGCGCTGCTCCACATCGTCAACGACGTGCTCGACTTCGCCAAGATCGAGGCCGGCAAGATGGAGCTGAGCGCGACGCCCTTCGACCTGCGCGTGCTGATCGAGGACGTGGTCACGCTGTTCTCCGGCAAGGCGGGGCAGAAGGGCATCGCGCTCGCCCACGCCTATGGCGCCGGTCTGCCGACGGGGTTCCTCGGCGATGCCGGGCGCATCCGCCAGGTGCTCGTGAACCTGACCAGCAACGCGGTCAAGTTCACCGACACGGGCGCGGTGGAGCTCACGGTCGGCGGCGAGGTCGACGAGGGGCGGGCCGCGCTCGAGATCGCGGTGCGCGACACCGGCATCGGCATCACGCCCGAGACGCTGCCCTTCATCTTCGCCGATTTCGTGCAGGCCGAGCAGGGGGTCCGCCGCCGCTTCGAGGGAACCGGCCTCGGCCTCGCCATCACCAAGCGGCTCGTCGAGGCGATGGAGGGGCGGATCGAGGCCGCCTCGGAGCTGGGCCGGGGCACCACCTTCCGGGTGGAGCTGCCCCTCGCCGTCGCGCCCGAGGGCGCGCGCCCCGAGCCGCCGACGCCGGCCGCCCGCAACGTGGGTGCCGCGATCGTGCAGGATCCCGTGGCGGCCAATCGCGCCTTCCTCGCCGAGCGGATCGGGCGCACCGGCCTCTCGGTGACGACCTGCGCGAGCCTCGACGAGGCCCGGGCGGCGCTCGCGCGGCTCGACGGGCAGTCGGTCCGCCCGCTCCTGGTGCTCGACCTCGACGGCGACGCCGAGGCGGCGGGCGCGCTGGTGGCCGAGACCGCGCGCCGGCGCCCGCGCGCGCCCGTGCTGCTGACCGCGGCGGCCGAGCGGGCGGCCCCGCCCGCGTTGCCCGAGGGGCTG
>CAZWDE010000297.1:0-4416 GCA_964632555.1 uncultured Limibaculum sp. | reverse complement strand
GCCGCCGCCGGAGCCGAGGCCGCCGCCCGTGGTGCCGCCCCCCGTCGTGCCGCCGAGCCCGCCCGTCCCGCCCGTCGAGCCACCGCCCGACGGGCCGAAATAGCCCTCGATCATCCGCGCGAGCTTGGCGTTGGGCGTGATCGTGCGGTCGCTCACGAAGGGCGTTGCGCAGGCCGCGCCCGAGGTCGGCAGCCCGGCCGCCGCCTTCTGGCTCTCCACATGGCAGTCGTGCATCCCGTAGCTGTAGACGTCCGAGCTCACCTCGGTCATCGTCGCCCCCGGGCGCGGGATCCCCTGATACTCGGCCTGCTGGTAGTCGGTCAGGTCGATGAAGACCGGCCCCGCGCGGTACTCGGCGAGGTTCTCGGGCGGGGTCGGCCCGGTCTCGCGGCGCTGGTCGTCGTAGGGGTGGGCCACGAAGCGGTCGGGCTCGAAGAGCTGGCCCGCATAGACGCCGGCGACCGCCGCGTCCTCGGCGAAGCGCGCCGCGTCGAAGGGGCCGAGGCGCATGTCGAAGGCGGTGTTCATCGCCGCCACCACGGTCGCCGCGCGCGCCGGCGCCACGGTCACGGTGTCGCCCCAGCAGAAGCGGTCGGGCTCGGCGCGCGCCATCAGGCAGGCCGAGCGCGCCTCGGCCGGCGGCGTGCCGCCGAACATCAGCGCAAGGTTGGCGTCGGAGCAGGCCTCGCCCTCGGGCAGCGGATCGAGCAGCTCGAAGAGCTGGTTGCGCGCCCGCCAGTCGAAGGGCCCGACCCCCGCCGAGCCGACCTGCGCGCCGTCGGTGGAGGCGAAGGTCATGGCGGTGCGCCCGGCGGCGCCCGGGGTGAACGGATCGCCGTCCGAATCGGCCTCGACGAGCGCGTCGTAGGTGTCGCGCGCGCCGGCGGGATCCTCCCACGGGTTGCAGAGCACGAGCGTCGTCGCGCCGGTGCAGCGGCGCACGACCACGGTGGCGGCGGCGACGGCGTCCACCGTCGCGCCGCCCGGATCGGCCGCCGGCGTCACGCCGAAGGCGCTCGCGAGCCCGGCCGCCAGCGCGTAGAGATGCCCGGCCGCGCTGTCGATCTCGAGCGCCGCGACATGGGCGACGACATAGCGTGCGCTCTCGGCGGCGCCGGGCGCGGTCGGGTCGGCGATGAAGCCCGTGGTGTAGGCCGAGCTGATGTCGGCCTGGGTGCGCGGGGCGCCGGGGGCGGGCGGGTCGAAGCGCGTGTAGAAGTCGAGCCGCTCGATGCAGAACTCGACGCCGCGCATCCCGACATCGCGCACGAGCGCCGCGTTGCTCGCGGCGTTGGCCGCGTCGCAGTCCCAGCCGACGCCGCCCTCGGCGCCGTTCCTGACCGCGAGCGCGCGCGCGATGGCGTCGGGCTCGCCGTCGAGCTCGGCGGCGGCGGCGAGCGCCACCTGATCGGCGAAGGACTGCATCCGCGAATGCAGGCCGTAGACGCGGCCCGAGTCGATCACCATCCCCGTCGTGCCGAAAAGCAGGATCGACAGGATCAGGATCTGGATCGTCATCGTCCCCTCGCGCGCCTCGGCGAAGCGCGCGACGGCGCGGGGGGTCCTCAACCAACGCGAGGGCACAGAACGCACGGCGCACCGGGGGCGGGAGAACCCGAACATCGGCACCTCCTGTTCGACTGGCTTCCGGAGCCTCGCCGGCGGGGATGAACGCCGCGTTTGACAAGAGGGTTGACGCCGCCCTAACGCCGGCGCGGGAGGGCGCGATGGCAACCTACACGGCGATCACGACGCTGCCGGGGCCGGGGCCGGCCGAGGCGCTCGGCGCGGCGATGGAGGCGCTCGAGCCCGGGCCCACGGGCGTCGGCGTCTTCGAGATCGAGGACGGGCGGGGCCTCTGGGAGGTCGGCGGCTACTTTGCCGAGCGGCCCGACGAGGTGGCGCTCGCGCTCCTCGCGGCGGCCCACGGGGCGCGGCCCTTCGCGGTCAGCCGGCTCGACGACCGCGACTGGGTGGCGCAGGTCCGCCGCGAGCTGCACCCGGTGCGCGTCGGGCGGTTCGTCGTGCATGGCGGGCACGACGCCGCGCGGATCGGAGCCAACGCGATCGGGCTCCGGATCGAGGCGGCGATGGCCTTCGGCACCGGGCATCACGCGACGACGCGGGGCTGCCTCGCGCTGCTCGACCGGATCGCGCGCAAGGGTCTGCGCGCCGAGCGGGTGCTCGACATCGGCTGCGGCACCGGCGTTCTGGCGATGGCGGCGACGCGGCTCTGGCACGCGCGCACGCTCGCCTCGGACATCGACGCCGTGGCGGTCGCCACGGCGCGGGAGAACCTTGCGGCCAATCGCGTCAGCCCGCCGGTCCGGGTCGTGCGGGCGGAGGGCGTGCGGGCCGAGGCGATCCGGCGCACCGCGCCCTACGGCCTGATCTTCGCCAACATCCTCGCCGACCCGCTCAAGCGCCTGGCGCCCGCGATCGCGCGCCATCTCGGCCCGGGCGGCATCGCCATCCTCTCCGGCCTGCTGGCGCGGCAGGCGGCGGGCGTCGCCGCGGTCTTCGCGGGCGCCGGCCTCAGGGTCGCGGCGCGCCACCACGAGGACGGCTGGACCAGCCTCGCGATGGCGCGCGACCCGCGCCGGCTCCGCTGAGCGGGCCGTCTCAGAACAGCGCGCGGCCCTCGAGGCGCTCGAGATCGGCGCGGGTCAGGCCGATATCCTCGAGCTGCGCCGGGGTCAGGCGCTCGAGCTCGGCCAGCGTGCGCCGGGCGCGGCGCCACTCGGCAAAGCGCTCGCCGAGCGCGGTGACGGCGCTGACGGCGCGGTGGACGGTCAGTGCGCCGAAGGGCACGGACTGGGCGGAGCGGGTCTCGGTCATGGCGGTCTCCTCGTGGAAACGTACTGGGCACGGTCGGCGGTGGGCGGTCGCGGGTTGCGGCGGTCGGCGGGCGCGGACGGGCGCAACGGGCGCTCGGCCGCGGGTCGGGGCGCGGCGGACCGCACCCCGGGGGGACGAAACCGCCGCTCCCGGGGGCGGGAGCGGCGGTGTTCGGGTCGTCGCGATGTGGCCGGCGCGTGCCGGCGGGCGGTCGTCCGGCGCCGGTCAGGCGCCGAGGGTGCGCAGATCCGACAGCGTGAGGCCGATGTCCTCGCGCTGGTCCGGCGTCTGCGCCAGCAGACGCTCGGTGTCGTCCTGCTTGGCCGTCACGCGCCCGAACAGGGTGGCGAGGGCGGCGCGGATCCGGTCGATGATCTGCATGGTGGTCTCCGTCGTCGATCTGGGCGATGCCCTACTGCAACGCACGGGTGTGAAATGCGCCTCGCGCCGCGCCGATGCAAGGGCGATAAGGGCATGAACGGGTTGCAGTTTTTGCAACTGTGTTGCGGCGCACACAGAGCGTCGCGGCCGGGCGACGCGATGTCGTTTTCCGACCGCGAAACAGGGTTGCGCCCCGCCGCCCGTTCCTGTTTCGTACAAGGCGTTGCGCGAGGGTTCACGGGGAGGCGGCAGAGCGTGCGCGTCATCGGCATCGATCCCGGCTTGAGACGCACCGGCTGGGGGCTCGTCGAGTCGGCCGGCGGGCGCCTCCGCGCGCTCGGGCACGGCGTGATCCACGCGCCCACGGGCGCGCTCGCGGTGCGCCTCGCCGCGCTCTACGACGCACTCGAGGCGGTGATCGCCGAGGCCGCGCCCGACGCCGCGGCGGTCGAGCAGACCTTCGTCAACCGCGACGCGGCCGGGACGCTCAAGCTCGGACAGGCGCGGGCGGTGGCGCTGCTCGTGCCGGCGCGGGCGGGGATCGCGGTCGCCGAGTACGCGCCCAACGCGGTCAAGAAGGCGGTCGTCGGCGTCGGCCACGCCGACAAGCGCCAGGTCGAGCACATGGTGCGCCTTTTGCTGCCGGGCGCCGCGCCCGCCGGCGCCGACGCCGCCGACGCGCTCGCCATCGCGATCTGCCACGCCTGGACCGCCGGCACGCGCGCCCGACAGGCGGCGCGCGCATGATCGGAAAGGTCACCGGCCGGATCGACTATGTGGCGGGCGACCACGTGCTGATCGAGGCGGGCGGCGTCGGCTATGTCGTGCACTGCGCGCCCGGCACGCTCGCGGCGCTGCCGCCGCCGGGCGCGGTGACGGCGCTCTACACCGAGCTTCTGGTGCGCGAGGACCTCCTCCAGCTCGTCGGCTTCCGGACGCCGGTGGAGCGCGAGTGGCACCGCCTCCTCACCTCGGTGCAGGGCGTGGGGGCCAAGGTCGCGCTCGGGGTGATCGACGCGCTCGGGCCGGACGGCGTGTCGCGCGCGCTTGCCCTCGGCGACGCGGCGGCGGTGCGCGCGGCGCCCGGCGTCGGCCCGCGGCTCGCGAGCCGGATCGTGCACGAGCTCGCCGACAAGGCGGCGGGCGTCATCGCCATCGGGCTGTCGGCGCCCGCGCCCGCGGCCATGGACGGCGCGG
>CAZWDE010000296.1:0-4431 GCA_964632555.1 uncultured Limibaculum sp. | reverse complement strand
GTCTCTTCCGGGTGGGTGGCATCGATGAGCATCTTCTTGGACATGGAACTCCCGAACGCCGGCCGGGCCAAGGGCCCGCGGCCGTTCCCGGCGGCGTTGTCTGATCGTTGGGGCGAATGCCGACGCGCCCGTCGCCTCGTCTGCGCCGCCGGCGGGCCGGGCCCCGGCCCCCTCGGTCTGGCGCATGACGATGCGAGGCGCGTGCATCGCGGCTTCCTTTCGGCGCCGCACGGGGGCGGCAGGTGCGAATGCGCGCATCGCGGCGCGCGCGAGATGCGGCCCGTCGGGCTCCGGCGCAGAGCAGCGGAAACGACGTCTGTCCGGGCCGGACGACCCTCGAGGCGGCGCTTTTCGACCCCGCCGCCGGGCGCACCCGACCGGCAGACCGGCATGGCCCGCCTCGTCGGACCCCTCGCTCCCTTATCAAGGGGGCGCCCGGATGACAATTCGGATTTTTCCGACCGCCCGGTCCTGCTAGGATTGGGGCGAGCAATGGGCCGACATACAAGATCGAGCAGAGGTGCCCCGATGTTCCGCCGACCGACCGCCCCGCGCGCGGCGCTGGCCGCCGCTCTCGCCAGCCTCGCCGCGCTTCTCGCGCCGCCCGCCATCACCGCCGAGCGGCCGCCGCTCGAGATCATCGCCTTCGAAAGCGAGCCCGTTCCGTCGCGCGCCGGCGGCGGGCCCGGGCTCCGGGTCGCGCTCGTCACCGACCGCGAGCCGCTGCCGACGCTCTTCACCCTGACGGGCCCCGAGCGGCTCGTCGTCGATCTGCCGCCCTTCGCCTGGGCCGCGGGCGCGCCGGCGCCGCCGACCGGCATCGCCGCGGTGCGCCACGGGCTCTTCAGCCACGAGGTCGGGCGCGTGGTGCTGGAGCTCGAGCGGCCGTTCCGGGTCGTGCACGCGGCGACGCAGCCCGGCCGCGCCGGCTGGCGCTTCGAGATGCGGCTCGAGCCCGTCTCGCTCGCCGAGTTCGCCGCCACCGCGGGCTGGCCCGAGGGCGCGCTCTGGCGGCCCGATCCGGCGCGGCGGCTGGCCCGGCCGCGGGCGGGCGACGTGCTGGTGGCGGTCGATCCGGGCCATGGCGGGATCGATCCCGGCGCCTCGGTGGACGGTCTCGTGGAGAAGGATCTGGTGCTCGACTTCGGCCGCGCGCTGGCCGAGGCGATCGACGCGCGCGAGGGGTTCTCGGCCGTGATGACGCGCGAGGACGACCGCTTCGTGCCGCTGCGCGGCCGCATGCAGATCGCGCGCACCGCCGGCGCCCATCTGATGCTCTCGCTCCACGCCGACAGCCTCGCGAGCGGCCAGGCCGACGGGGTCAGCGTCTACACCCTCAGCCGGATCGGCACCGACGACGCGGCCGACGCCTTCGCCGAGCGCGAGAACCGCTCCGACGTGCTGGCGGGGGCCAATCTCTCGGGCGCCGAGGACGACGTGACGCGGCTGCTGATCGAGCTCGCCCGGCGCGGCAGCGGCGACGAATCGATCAAGCTGGCGCAGAGCCTCGTCGGCGCGCTCGAGGGCCGGGTCGAGCTGCTGCACACCCGCCCGCACCGCCGCGGCAACTTCTTCGTGCTGAAGGCGCCCGACCTCCCCTCCGCGCTGGTCGAGCTCGGGTTCCTCTCGAGCGCGCGCGACCGCGACCGCTTCGTCGACCCCGAATGGCGCGCGCGCGCCGTGGCGGCGATCGTGGACGGCATCGTGGCGTGGACCGAGGTGGCGAGCCCCGGCTTCCTGCCGCCGCGCTGACGCGCCGCCGGGCGCCCGGCCGGAACCGATCTTCATTCCCGCGCGTCGATGCGGTATCCGGAAGGGCGGGCGGCCGGCGCCCGCCGCCGCAGCCGGGTCGCCGACGGAGGACGCCCATGATCCGCCTGATCGCCCTTCTGGTGTCGAACGCCGCCATCGCCGGGCTCTTCGGCCTGGTCGCCGTGGCGGCCGTGGTCCGGGTCTACGGCGCCGACCTGCCGGACCACGACGAGCTCGTCGACTACCAGCCGGCGCTCCTCTCCCGCGCCTATTCGGGCGAGGGCCGGGTGATCGCGGAGTTCGCGCGGGAGAACCGGGTCTTCGCGCCGATCGAGGAGATCCCGCCGCTGGTGAAGAACGCCTTCATCTCGGCCGAGGACAAGAACTTCTACGAGCACCCGGGGGTCGACGCGCTCGGCATCGCCAAGGCGATCACCCGCTACGTCATCGCGCGCGTCGAGGGCCGGCCGGCCCGGCTGGCCGGCGCCTCGACGATCACCCAGCAGGTGATGAAGAACTTCCTGCTCGAGCGCGACCGCGAGATCGAGCGCAAGATCAAGGAGATGATCCTCGCCGTGCGGATCGACGGCGCGCTCTCCAAGGACCACATCCTCGAGCTCTACCTCAACGAGATCTTCCTCGGCGCCCGCTCCTACGGCATCGCGGCGGCCGCGCGGAACTATTTCGGCAAGGCGCTCGAGGAGCTGACCGCGCCCGAGGCCGCCTATCTCGCGGCGCTGCCGCAGCGGCCCTCGGTGCTGCACCCGGTGCGCGACCGCGAGGCGGCGGTCGAGCGGCGCAACTACGTGCTGGAGGAGATGGCGCAGAACGGCTATCTTAGGCGGACGGCGGCCGAGGCCGCGATGGCCGAGCCGCTCGTCACGATCCTCGCGGAGGACGTGGACGACCCGCTCGAGGCGGCCGAGCCGGGCTATTTCGCGGCCGAGGTGCGCCGGCAGGTGGCCGACGAGATGGGCCTCGACGCGCTCTACGAGGGCGGTCTGACGATCCGCGCGACGATCGACCCCGAGCTGCAGGCGCTGGCGGCGGAGGCGCTGCGCGCCGAGCTCGAGGCCTATGACCGCGCCCGCGCGCCGTGGCGCGGGCCGCTGGCCGGGCTCGATCCGGCGGCGCTCGCCGAGGGCGGCTGGCCGGCGGCGCTCGCCGGCATCCGCCTGCCGCGCGACATCCCGGGCTGGCACCCGGCCGTCGTGCTCGCGGTCGACGATCGCGGCGCGCGCATCGGCGTCGAGGCGCCCGACGGGCCCGAGGAGGGGCGGCTCGAGCGCGCCGCCGAGGACTGGATCAAGACGCAGGAGGTCGAGGGCCGGCCCGCGCGGCCGAGCGCCGCGCGCGATCTCTGGCGCCCCGGCGACGTGGTGCTCGTCAGCCGCGCCGAGGCGGGCGAGGGCTGGCGGCTCCGCCAGATCCCCGAGGTGCAGGGCGCCTTCATGGCGATGGACGCGCGCACCGGGCGCGTGCTCGCGATCCAGGGCGGCTTCTCCTACGAGGAGAGCGTGTTCAACCGGGCGACGCAGGCGCGACGCCAGCCGGGCTCGGCCTTCAAGCCCTTCGTCTACGCCGCCGCGCTCGACTCGGGCTATGCTCCGTCGACCATCGTGATGGACGCGCCGGTGACCATCCGCGCCGGCGGGCAGACCTGGCAGCCCAAGAATTCGAGCGGCGGCTTCTACGGGCCGACGCCGCTCTCGAACGGGCTGATCTTCTCGCGCAATCTCATGACTGTGCGGATCGCGCAGGCGGTCGGGATGGAGCGCGTGGCCGACTATGCCGAGCGCTTCGGCGTCTACGAGGACATGCCGCACCACCTGTCCTACGCGCTCGGGGCGGGGGAGACGACGCTCTACGACATGGTCGCGGCCTACGGGATGTTCGCCAATGGCGGGCGGCGGGTCCGGCCGACGGTGATCGACCGGATCCAGGACCGCAACGGCGCGACGCTCTACCGCCACGATCCCCGCGAGTGCCGCGGCTGCGACGCGGCGCGCTACGACCCCGCGGCCGAGCCGCTGCTGTTCGACCGGCGCGACCAGATCATGAACCCGATCACCGCGCACCAGCTCGTCGAGATGATGCGCGGCGTGGTCGACTACGGCACCGCGGCGCGCACCGTGGGCAGCGGTCTCGGCTTTCCGGTGGCGGGCAAGACCGGCACGACCAACGACAGCAAGGACGCGTGGTTCATCGGCTTCACCAACACGCTCGTGGCCGGCTGCTTCATCGGCTACGACCAGCCGAAGCCCATGGGGCGCGGGGCCTATGGCGGCACGCTCTGCGGGCCGGTGTTCCGCCGCTTCATGGCCAAGGCGGTCGAGGACGAGGGCTACGAGCCGGCGCCCTTCGAGGGGCCCCAGCGCACCGAGACCGTCCTCGTCAAGATCGACGCCGAGACCGGCGCGCGGCTGCCGGACGACGCCACCGGCCCCAACGTGATCACCGAGATGTACGAGCGGGGCGCCGAGCCCGAATATTTCGAGACGGTGCGGGCGATCGCGGACGACGACGAGCTCTTCGCCGGCGGGATCGGCGCGCTGCCGATGGAGTTCGGCGAGGATCCGGAGCTGCCCTACGAGACCGGGGCGGACGCCTATGGCGGGCCGCCCGTGCCGACGCGGGGCGGGCGGACCGGCGCCGGCGCGATCGCCGGCGGGGCGGGGG
>CAZWDE010000295.1:0-4473 GCA_964632555.1 uncultured Limibaculum sp. | reverse complement strand
AGGAGGCGGTGACCTTCCTCGTCCGCGTGAAGGACAGCCTCGAGGATCCGCGCCGGCTCCTGATGGATCTCTGATGGCGGTCGAGCTGCAGGTGCTTGCGCTCGCGGTGCTGCTCGCGGGCGTGCAGCTGGCGCTCTTCGCGGTGCCGGCCAACCGCGAGCTCGGGGTCGACTACACCGCCGGCCCGCGCGACGCGCCGCCGCCGCGCCCGATGTCGCCCCGCGTGGCGCGGCTGCAGCGCGCCTTCCAGAACCACGTCGAGAACCTCGTGCTCTACGCGGCCGCGGCGCTCGCCGTCGTGGTCGGCGGCAAATCGTCCGCGCTCACCGAGGGCGCGGCGATCCTCTACATCCTCGCGCGCGCGGCCTATGTTCCGGCCTATGCGAGCGGGGTGGCCTATCTGCGGAGCGCGATCTGGGCCGTCGGCTGGCTGGCCACGATGGCGCTCGCGGCGGCGGCGCTCGTCTGAGCCGGGGGAGGCGATGCGGGACACGCTGCGCGCCATCGCGGACCATGCGCTCGGCTGGATCGAGAGCTATCCGCGCCTGCGCGAGGCGAGCTTCGCCGGGCAGGTGGTGGAGGGCGCGCTCAAGATCCAGGTGGCGTTCCTCGCGCTTCTCGCGCTCGTGGCGCCGCTCGGCGGCTTCGGGCTGACCCCGCTGATCGGCGCGGGGCTCGTCGTGCAGGGCGCGCTCACCTGGGGCGTGCTCGAGTTCGCCTGGCGCCGGCGGCTGCGCGTCGCGCGCTGGGTCTATGTCGGGCTCGCCGCGCTCACCTTCGTCGAGGCGATCCGCAACACCGGGATCGTCGGCGGCATCTTCGGGATCGAGGCGATGCTGAGCCTCGTCGCCACCTGGTACATCTTCGCGCTGCACCGCCTGAGCCGGCCGCCAGCGCCCGAGGGAGAGGGACGGAACGATGGCTGAGTACGACGTGATCATCATCGGCGGCGGGCCGGGCGGCTATGTCTGCGCGATCCGGGCGGCGCAGCGCGGCCTCCGGGTGGCCTGCGTCGAGGGGCGCGGCGCGCTCGGCGGCACCTGCCTCAATGTCGGCTGCATCCCCTCGAAGGCGCTGCTGCACTCCTCGGAGCTCGTCCACGAGGTCCACGGCAACTTCGCCAAGATGGGGATCAAGGCGCAGGGGGTCGAGGTCGATATCGCCCAGATGATGGCCTACAAGCAGGAGGCGATCGACGGCAACACCAAGGGGATCGAGTACCTCTTCAAGAAGAACAAGGTCGATTACATCCGCGGCTGGGGCGAGATCGCGGGGCCCGGCCGGGTGCGCGTCGGCGAGGACACGCACGAGGCGCGGCACGTGGTGGTCGCCACCGGCTCGGAACCGGCCACGCTGCCGGGGGTCGAGATCGACGAGGAGCGGGTGGTCACCTCGACGGGCGCGCTCGCGCTCGCCTCGGTGCCGAAGCGGCTGGTGGTCATCGGCGCGGGGGTCATCGGGCTCGAGCTCGGCTCGGTCTGGGGCCGGCTCGGCGCGGAGGTGACGGTGATCGAGTATCTCGACCAGATCACGCCGACGCAGGACGCCGAGGTGCAGCAGCAGTTCCAGAAGATCCTGACGAAGCAGGGCATGCGCTTCGTGCTCGGCGCCGCGGTGCAGTCGGTCGAGAAGGGCAACGCGCTCACCGTCCACTACGAGATGCGCGCGGACGGCAGCGCGCACACCCTCGAGGCCGACGTGGTGCTGGTCGCGGTCGGCCGGCGCGCCTACACCACCGGCCTCGGTCTCGAGAGCGCGGGCGTCGAGATGGAGCGGGGCAAGGTCAAGACCGACGCGCGCTGGCGCACCAACATCGAGGGGATCTGGGCGATCGGCGACGTGATCGCGGGCCCGATGCTCGCGCACAAGGCCGAGGAGGAGGGCGTCGCGGTCGCGGACGAGATCGCCGGCCACCACGGCCACGTCAACTACGGCGTGATCCCCGACGTGATCTACACCGCGCCCGAGGTCGCCAAGGTGGGCACCACCGAGCAGGCGCTGAAGGCCGAGGGCCGGGCCTACAAGACCGGCAAGTTCCCCTTCCTCGGCAACGGGCGCGCCAAGGCCAACCTGATGACCGACGGCTTCGTCAAGATCCTCGCCGACGCCGAGACCGACCGCATCCTCGGCGCCCACATCCTCGGCCCGGGGGCGGGCGATCTCGTGCACGAGATCTGCGTGGCCATGGAGTTCGGCGCCTCGGCCGAGGATCTCGCGATGACCTGCCACGCCCACCCGACCTACTCCGAGGCGGTGCGCGAGGCGGCGCTGGCCGCGGGGGTCGGCGCCATCCACATCTGATCGCTCAGAGGTAGAGCGCCGAGGCGATCAGGAAGAAGATCAGCACCCCGAAGACGTCGTTCCCGGTGGTGATGAAGATGCCCGTCGCCACCGCGGGATCGAGCTTCAGCCGGTCGAGCACCAGCGGCGCCAGCGTGCCCATCAGGCTCGCGAGCGTCGTGACGGCGAAGAGCGCGAGCCCGGCGGTGAGCGCGAGGAGCCCCGGCCGATCGATCCCGATCACCGCGCCGGCCAGCACCACGATCAGCGCGACGGCCGCGCCCATCACCGCGCCGTTGAGCGCCGCGCCGGCCGTCTCGTGCGCCACCCGGGAGCGCAGCTCCCCGGTCCAGAGCCGGCCCGCCGTCAGCGCCTGGACCGTGACGGTCGAGGCCTGGATGCCGGCATTGCCCGCGGTCGCCATCACCACGGGGATGAAGCTCGCGAGGATCGCCGCCTGCGCCAGCGCGTCCTCGAAGGCGCCGATCACCGTGGCGGCGACCGTGGAGCCGACGAGCCCGCCGAGAAGCCAGGGCAGGCGCCGGCGGACGATCCCGAGAGGCCGGTCATGCGCGCTCGCCTCGGCCGGCAGGCCGGCCATCAGGCGCATGTCCTCCTCGGCCTCGGCGCGGGCGATCTCGGCGAGCTCGCGCGCCGAGACGCAGCCGACGAGCCGCCCCGCCCGGTCGCGCACGGCGACGACCCGCAGCCGCCGCTCGGTGGCGAGGCGCAGCACCGCCTCGCGGTCCATGTCGGCGTCCACGCTCACGACATCCGGGCGCAGCACGTCGGCGACGCGGGCCTCGCGGTCGGCCAGCAGCAGGTCGCGGATCCGCAGATAGCCGAGGAGCCGGTCCTCCGCGTCGGTCACGTAGATCGCGTCGAGCGCCTCGATCCGGTCGGCCCGCGCGCGGATCTCCTCGATCACCTCGCCGATCCGCCGCTCGGGGTGCACCGCCACGTAGCCCCTGTGCATGGTGGCGCCCGCGCTCTCCTCGAGCCACGAGAGCTCGGCGCGCCAGCGCTCGGGCGCGTCCATCTCGGCGATCAGCTCGTCGGCCACCTCGCGCGGCAGGCCGGCAAGGAGCCGGATCGCCTTGTCCCGGTCGAGCCGGCGGAGCATCTTGCTGAGCCACGCCGTCGTCTCCTCCTCGAGGACCACCTCGCGCAGCCGCGGATCGAGCTCGTAGAGCACGGCGAACTGCGTCTCGTCCGGCAGCCAGTCGAGCAGCCGGCGCGCGCGCTTGAACCGCAGGCGCCGCATCATCGCCAGCACGTCGGCCGGCGCCCAGTCGTCGAGAACGCGGCGCACGCCCTCGGCGTCGCCCGCCTTGATGCGCTCCGCGATGGCGCGGGCCACCGCCGCGCGCCGCTCCTCGGCCGCCGCGCCGTGCCCGCGATCCCAGTCGAGCGGGGCGTCGTCCTTTGCGGTCATCGGGTTCCCTCTTCAAAACCGTTTCGGCGTACTGGCGATCCGCGACCGCTTCGGTCTAGAACCACGGCGACCGTTCTATGGGGGGATCATGACACGTCTGTTGGGAATATCCGGATCGCTCCGGCGCGAGAGCACCAACACCAAGCTCGTGCGGGAGGCGGCGCGGCTCTTCGAGCCCGGCGAGTTCGTGCTCGCCGATCTGCGGCTGCCGCTTTTCGACGAGGATCTGGAGGCCGAGGGCACGCCCGAGCCCGTGCAGCGGCTCTGCGAGGAGATCCGGGCGGCCGACGCGATCGTGATCTCGACGCCCGAGTACAACAAGGCCTTCCCCGGCGTCCTCAAGAACGCGCTCGACTGGGTGAGCCGTCCGAGCCCGATGCCGACGGTCGGAAAGCCCACCGCGATCGTCTCGGCGAGCGCGGGGATCGCCGGCGGCCAGCGCGCGAAATCGGGCCTCTATCTCACCCTGATCCCGTTCGGCATCGATTTCGTTTTCGAGCCGGAGGTCAATCTCGGCCAGTCGGGCTCGAAGTTCGACGAGCAGGGCCGCCTGACCGATCCGGCCGCCGAGAAGTTTCTCGGCAAGCTCATGGCCAATCTGAAGGCCGCGATCTGATCGGACGGCCCGCGCGGGGGCGTCAGCGCGGCCCCTTGGGGTGGCCGGCGCTGTCCGAGGCGCGCATGCGCGTGAAGAGGCCGGTCGGCTGCTCGCGCTTCGGGGCGGGCGCCGGGGCGGCCGGCGGCGCCGGCTGGGCGGG
>CAZWDE010000294.1:0-4479 GCA_964632555.1 uncultured Limibaculum sp. | reverse complement strand
ACGGCGCCGAGAAGGTGATGCCGCACTACAACGTGATGGGCGTGGCCAAGGCCGCGCTCGAGGCGAGCGTGCGCTATCTGGCCGCCGATCTCGGGCCCCGCGGCATCCGGGTCAACGCGCTCTCGGCCGGGCCGATCAAGACGCTCGCGGCGTCCGGCATCGGCGACTTCCGCTACATCCTCAAGTGGAACGAGCTCAACGCGCCGATGCGCCGGAACGTCTCGCGCGAGGACGTGGGCAAGGCCGGGCTCTATCTCCTCTCCGACCTCGCGAGCGGCGTGACGGGCGAGTGCCACCATGTCGACTGCGGCTATCACGTGGTCGGCATGAAGGCCGAGGACGCGCCCGACATCGCGCTCGACCGCGGCTGACGGCCGATGGCAGGCCCGGCCGCGAAGATCCCGCGCAGCGTCTGGGCGAGCGGCGCCGACCCGTGGCGGGGGCGCGTCGAGGGGCGCGATCTCGGCACCGGGGTCACGGTGCTCTTCTTCGCGACCGACGAGCCGGGGCGGGGTCCGCGCTGGCACGTCCACCCCTATGACGAGGTCTTCGTGGTGCGCGAGGGCCGCGCGCTCTTCACGATCGGCGCGGAGCGGATCGAGGCGGCGGCGGGCGACGTGCTGCTCGGCCCCGCCGGGATCCCGCACAAATACGTCAATCTCGGGCCCGGGCGGCTCGAGACCACCGACATCCATCTGAGCGAACGCTGGATCCAGACCGATCTCGACGATCCGGAGGAGCCGACCGGCTGAGCGGCGCGGGCGCAGCGCCCGCCCGGACCGGGCGGGCGGGCCGGCGGCGGCCGTCAGGCGGCGACGGAGGCCGTCGCCGGGCGGTGCAGCAGGTGGCGCGCCGGCTGGAACACCATGGGGCCGTAGGTGAAGCCCGCATAGTCGCAGGTGAGCTCCTCGTCGGCCGCGATGTCGCGCCGCGCCCAGCCCTCGAGACCGCGCGGCGGGAACTCGCAGTTCGGCTCGTCGGCGTGGTTCATGAAGCGGCCCTCGTCGCCGTCGAGCACGACGAAGCGCTCGGGATCGGCCGGCAGGGGATAGGTGTAGCGGTCCATGAACTCGCGGACATGGGTGTCGGCGGCGGCGATGTCGGCGACCGCGATCACGAGATCGAAGCGCCGGTCGAAGCGCCACACCATCTCGCCCGCGCGCAGCGGGCGCCGGGTGAAGACGCCGAGACCCTCGATGGCCGAGGGCGCGAGATAGGTCGGGACGAGCATCATGGGCTCGGGATCCTCGTGGCGTGACCGGGCCGTCGGGCGGTCGGGGCGGGGGCGCGATGGCCGCGCGGACGGGCGCGCGAGGGCCATTGCACCGCTTCCGGGAGCCGCCGCGCGCCGGGCGGCGACATCGCCGATGTCGCTTATCGCGCGCTCCGCCCGCGCGGCTCGCGAGGGGCCGCGGTCACGGTCACGCCCGGTGGCGGACCGGCCGCACGCGGCCCGCTCTCGACCGCCGCACCGCTGGTCGGGCGGCGGAGCCGGCCGGCGCCGCGCGTCAGTCGAGCCAGAGCGGGTTGGACCAGGCCCGACGGCCATGCGCGTCCATCGCCACGATCCGCAGCCAGCCGTGGCGGCGGAACGGCGCGAGCGGCAGCTCGGCGCGGCCGAGCGCGCGGCCGTGCACCACCGCCGAGGCCGCGTTCTGCCCGACGGCGATCACCTGCGAGACCGGCGAGCAGGCGACCGCGACGCTCTCCCGCCCGAGCGTCACGTCGCGGAGCTCGGGGCCGGTCGAGGAATAGTAGGCCCCCGCCTTGAGCGCGCCGAGCAGCGCGTCGGGCTCGTTGGCCTCGGCCTTGACCATCACCCAGCCGCCGAAATGGTCGGGGTCGGCGCCGTGGAAATGCGCGTCGTCGGTCGCGCAGGCGGTCAGCCGCCGCCCCTCGGCGAGCAGGAGATCGAGCACCGCCGTCCCGTCGCCCCGGTCGCACTCGACATGGCAGCCGTGGTTGTAGATCTCGACCGCGTGCGCGGCCTCGATCGTGGCGGCGTCCGCCGCCGTCAGCCCGTACCACTGCGGATGCGCGATCGCGACGAAGGCGCCGGCCGCGCGCGCCCGGGCCGCGAGCGCCGCGCCGCTCTCCTGGCCGTCGACGGGGTCGAAGCCGGGCGCGTGCGGCGGAGCGAAGTCCTCGGGCAGGCCGACCGCGAGCAGATGCCAGAGCTCGCCGTTGGCGAGCGCGCCGGAATGGATCTCGGCCCCCGGGATCGTGGTGAAGCGGTTGCTCCGCGCCGCCCGCGTGTCGGTGATCGGATAGCCGTAGCGCCCGATGAAATGGTCCGACAGGCAGAGGAAATCGTAGCCCTCCGCCTCGTAGCGCCGGCAGACCTCGAGCGCGTCGAGCGCGCCGTCCGACCGGTCGGAATGGGTGTGGAGGTTGCCGCGGAAAAACCGCCCCGGCGCGCGGAAGGCGAGCTGCTGCATCGGATGTCTCCCTGTCGCGGCCGGCATAGCGCCGACGCGTGACGGTTTCGTGCCGGCACGCGCGGGCGGGTCTCAGACGATCGAGTAGGTCGAGCGGTGCCGCGGCGGCGGCGCGCTCGCGAGATTGGGCGGGTCGGCCGCGAGGCGCAATTGCGGCTGCCCGTCGAGAAGCGGGGCGTCCGGGTCGGGCTCGGAGGCCGCGTCGCGCCAGCCGACGTCGCGGAGCGCCAGATAGGCCCCGGCGATCTCGGAGTGCGCCTCGGTCTCCCACGGTTCGGCGACGAGGAGGGCCCAGGTGGCGTCGAGGGCGTCGCGCACCGCCGCGGTCGCGGCGAACTCGCCGGGCCGCGCGAAGGCGCCCGTGCGCAGCGCCGCGAGCGCCGCGTCGCGCCTGGCGACGAAGCGGGCGCGGTCGACCCAAGCGTCCTTGCGGTCGCACCAGGCGACGAGCACGTCGAGCGCGGCCTCCACGCACCCGGCAAAGGCGCGGACATGGTCCCGGCTCGCGGCGATCGCGCCCGGCTGCGCCTCCATGACGGGCGCCTCGACCATGGTCCAGGGGTCGAGGATCACGTCGGTGGTGAGGATCCCCTCGGCCTTGCGGTGCCCCACCCGGCCGGGCTTGCCGGGCGCGCGCGCGGGCTCGGCGCCGGCCGCGAGGATCGACACCGTGACCGCGACGTCCGAGAGCTCGCGGAAGACCGCGGGGCCGTGCGCCTCCTCCATCAGGTCGAGCAGCGTGCCGGCGGCCAGCCGCACCGCCGGGTTCAGCGGCTCGCCCATGGTGCTCTGCAGTCCGAGGATCATCCGCGCTTCCCCCTGCCCGGTGACGAGCCCTCCCCCCGGGGCCCGGCCAAAGGATACCGCGCGCCGGCTTCGCTTGACAGGACCCTTGGCCCGCCCGAAGAGGCGGCCATGCGCATCGCGAGCTTCAACATCAACGGGATCAAGGCCCGGCTCGGCCAGCTGACCGCGTGGCTCGAGGAGACGGCGCCCGACGTCGCGGTGCTGCAGGAGCTGAAGTCGATGGACCAGAACGTGCCGCGGGACGCGATCGAGGGGCTCGGCTACCATCTCGCGACGCACGGGCAGAAGAGCTTCAACGGGGTCGCGATCCTCTCGAAGCGCCCGCTCGAGGACGTCGCGCGCGGCCTGCCGGGCGACGACGGCGACGAGCAGGCGCGCTGGATCGAGGCGACGGTCTCGGGCGAGCGCGGCGCGGTGCGCGTCTGCGGGCTCTACCTGCCGAACGGCAACCCCGCGCCGGGCCCGAAATTCGACTACAAGCTCGGCTGGATGACCCGCCTCGAGGCGCGCGCGCGGGCGCTGCTGGCCGAGGAGATGCCGGCGGTGATGGCGGGCGACTACAACGTGATCCCCGAGGCGCGCGACGCCGCCAACCCCGAGAAATGGGCCGAGGACGCGCTGTTCCTGCCCGAGGCGCGGGCGGCGTGGCGCCGGATCCTCAATCTCGGCCTCCACGACGCGACACGGGAGACCACGCAGGAGGACGGCGTCTACACCTTCTGGGACTATCAGGCGGGGGCCTGGCCGAAGGACGACGGGATCCGCATCGACCACGTGCTGCTCACCCCGCAGGCGGCGGACCGCCTGACGGCGGCGGGGATCGACCGCGGGATGCGCGACCGGGAGAAGCCCTCCGACCACGTGCCGGTCTGGGTGGAGCTCGAGATCTAGGCGCGGACGGCCCGGCGATGGCCGGGACGGCGCTCGCCCCGGTCCGCGAGGTGCCCGCGCCGGGCCGCACCACCCGGAGATGATCGGCGACGATCGCCGCCTCGGCCGGCGGGTCGACGATCCTGTCCCTGCTGAGGCCGCCATCGACGCTCTCGCCGGCGGCGGGCACCGGCCCCGGCGCGACCTCCACACATCGACGCGGCCGCCCGGTTCGGTGTCGCCGGTCCTCTCCGGGCTCGCGGTCCGCGCCAGGCCGAGCGCGCGGCGCCCGGGGTCAACCAGGGCTCGCGGCGGCTTGCGGTGCGGGACCGGGGGCGCCTAGCCGCGGCGGGGGCGGCGCGGC
>CAZWDE010000293.1:0-4541 GCA_964632555.1 uncultured Limibaculum sp. | reverse complement strand
GCGAGCTTCACCCGCTGCGCCGAGCGCTTCTTCGAGGACGTCGCGCTGCCGATGCCGCTCGCGCAGCGCCGCGACCGCGTCCTGCTCCACCCCTCGGCGCTGCTCGCGAGCCTCTTCATCACGATCTTGCTCTACGCGCAGGCGACGACGGAGCAGCAGCTCTTCGACGTCGAGCCCGTCGACGTCGACGATCCCGAGGCCGCGCCGCAGCTCTCGCCGATGGCGCTCCGGATCCGCGCGATCGCGCAGCAGGTGGCCGACTATGTGGCCGGCTCCGAGAACGCGCAGTCGGCGGCGCAGGCCTATGTCAACCCGGCGATGGCCGCGATCCCGGCCGGCATGGCGCTGGCGGTGATCGCGATCGCGCAGGACCTCGCCAAGGCCGAGGCGGTGCAGGCGACGCTGCCCGAGGGCGAGACGATCCTGGCCCTCCTCCGGCAGGACGGCGCCGAGGCGCGGGCCGAGCCGACGGTGGCGCCCGAGGAGCGCGCGGCCGAGGACGCCGATGTCGAGGCCAACGAGCGCCTGCCCGGCGCGCCGGTTCCCGGTCAGGAGGAGACCGCGGAGACGGCGGGCGAGGCCGCGCCGCAGGTCACCGAGGCCTTTGCCGCGCTCTTCGAGGAGATCGCGGACGGGCTGGTGAGCACGGTCCAGAAGGCCCGGCGGTCGGTCGACGGTCTGGAGTTCGACGTCGTGGCGCTGGCCGTCGGTGAGGACCCGGCGCCCGAGCCGGTCGCCGAACCGGGCGAGCCCGAGGCGGCGGCGAGCGACAGCCTCTTCGGGCTGTCGGGGATCTTTGCCCTGATCGGCGGGGCCGACGGGGCGTTGGAGCAGGACACGATCGCGTTCCGCGTCGCCGACCGGGTGTTCGAGTTCGAGGTCGTCCGGGTGCTGGAGAGCGCGATCGAGCGGATCGAGCTGGCGCTGCTCGGCGAGGAGGCGGCCGAGGACATCGCGGCCGTCGCCGACGGTGCGGACGCCGATACCGACGACCGGCTGGCGGAGGCGCCCGACGACGCGGCGGCCGAGGGCCCGATGCCGGGCGACCCGTCGGCCGAGGGCCCGGCCGACGGCGATGCGGCCGAGACGCCCGCGCAGCCCGATCCGTCGGAGGGCGTCGAGCGGCCCCGCGACCGCGCCGAGGAGCCCAAGGCGGGCGACACCGCCGACCCGGCGCCGGTGGAGCGCCCGGGCGACACGCCGCGGCTCGCCGATGGCGGCGACGGCGGGTTCGGCGACTACGACGACCTGCTGCCGGATCCGAACGGCGCCGAGCGCCCGCGCGCGCCCACGGCGGGACGCGAGCCCGTCGGCGGCGACGGGCCCGCCCCGGCGCCGATCGCCCGGCCCGAGCCGCCCGCCCCGTCGCCCGGCGGTCACCGCGACCTTCCGGTGGTGACGCTCGCGGAGTTCGACGCCCTGATGAAGTCCTTCGCGGAGCAGGTCGGCGTGGACCCGCTCGACCTGAAGCCGCTGTCCGGACAGTTCACCTGGCTGATCCTCGACGACAACATCACCGACCCGTCGCGCGGCAACGTCAGTTCGGCGGACATCGTGTGGGCCTCGGTCTACGTGGCCGATCTGGGGGTCGAGGCGAAGTTCGGCGGCGCCGAGTGGGATTTCGCCGGGTTCGACCTCTGACCCGCGACACCGCCGATCCCGACGCCGCCGTGCCCGAGCCCCGCCGAACGCCCGCGCCCGTGCTGCGCGTGTTCCGCCCCGGCATCGCCGAGCGGCTCGGGCTTGACGGCGGGCGCGAAAGGCCGCAGGCGGGGGCCGCGCGGCGTGGCCGCCGTCCCGAACCTCCGAGCCCCGCGAGCCCGATGCCCGAGACCAAGCCCCCGAGCCTCGTGAAGCGCCTCGAGCGCTACGTGTCGGCGCTCTTCAAGCTCGGTCGGACCGCGCGGCTCGCCAAGAGCGCGAGCCACAGCGCCGCCGTGCTCGAGCCGCGGATCGACGCGCTGACCCAGGACCTCGCCGAGCTCGCCGACCGCCACGACGCGCTCGAGGGCGTGCGCGACGCGGTCGCCGGCCTCGAGCGGCGGCTCTCCGAGAGCGCCGACGCGCTGGCGCGCGAGGCCGAGGGGCGGGTCGAGCGGCTGCGCGCCGACACCCTTGGCGACCGTGAGGCGCTCGCGCGCCGGATCGACGAGGCCGTCACGGTGGGCGAGCGCCAGGCGGGCGAGATCGACGGGCTCCGCCGTGCCGTCGAGCGGATGGGCGAGCGCGTCGACGCGTCGACGGCCGAGCCCGCGCGGGTGCGCGAGCTGCTCGAGACCAAGCTCGCCGCCCTCCGCGAGACGCTCGACACCCGCCTCGGCGCGCAGGGCGACCGGATCGGCGCGCTCGCCCGGTCGCTCGAGGCGCTCGCCCCCCGGGTCGACGCGCTGCGCGCGGATCTCGACGGGCTGCGCGACCGGGTCGCCGGCGGCGAGACGCATTTCAGGGGCCTTCAGGACGCCTTCCGCACCGCCTCGGCCGACGCGCACGAGCGCCTCACGGCGGTCGAGCGCGATCTCGGCCAGCGGGTCTCCCCGGCGCTCGACCGGCTCGACGGGGCCGCCGCCGAGGCCGGGCGCCGGCTCGACCGCGCGGCGTCCGACATCGCGCAGACCGGCCGCGGCTATGCCGAGCTCGCGCGCCGCCTCGATCTCCAGCGCTTTCGCACGGGCGAGGCCGCCGCCGACACGCCCCCCACGCCCGAGCCCGCCCGCGAGGGGCTCGACGCGCTGCTCGAGAGCTTCTACGGCCGGCTCGAGGACCGCTATCGGGGCGCGCGCGAGGAGATCAAGGGCCGGCTCGCGGTCTACCTGCCGGACGTGCGCGCGGCCGCGGAGGCCACCGGCGGGCGGCCGGTGCTCGATCTCGGCTGCGGCCGCGGCGAGTGGGTCGAGCTTCTGGCCGAGCAGGGGCTGCCGGCCTCCGGCATCGACCTCAACCCGGTGCAGATCGCCGAGGCCCGCGCCGCCGGGCTCGCGGTGGCCGAGGGCGACGCGCTGCGCGCGCTCGCCGAGGCGGCCGACGGCTCGCTCTCGGCCGTGACCGCGCATCACCTCGTCGAGCACCTGCCCTTCGAGACGGTGGCCTGGATGACGCGCGAGGCGCTCCGCGTGCTCGCGCCCGGCGGCGTGCTGATCTACGAGACGCCCAATTGCCACAACCTGATCGTCGGCGCGCGCAGCTTCCACAACGACCCGACGCACCGGAAACCGCTGCCCTCGGAGCTGCTGACCACGCTCCTCGACACCGTCGGCTACCACCCGGTCGAGGCGCGCCCGCTCCACCCATCGGAAACGCTCGACGCCTTCCGCAGCGGGAACCGGGCCGATCCCTACATCGCCGAGCTGCTGTTCGGCCCGCAGGATCTCGCCGTGCTCGGCCACCGGCCGCGGGTGGCCTGATGCGCGTCGGCGTGGTGACGACGCAGGCGCCCTTCATCGTGGGCGGCGCCGAGCGGCACTCGGCCAATCTCGTGACGGCGCTCCGCGAGCGCGGCCACGAGGCGACCGAGATCTCGATCCCCTACAAGTGGTACCCCGCGCGCGCCATCGTCGACCACGCGCTGGCGGCGAAGCTGATCGACCTGACGGATCTCGGCTATCCGGTCGACCTGATGGTGGGGCTCAAATTTCCCGCCTATCTGGCGCGCCACCCCAACAAGGTGCTCTGGATCCTGCACCAGCACCGGCAGGCCTACGACATCTGGGAGGCGGGCACCTCCGAGCTGCAACGCGACCCCGAGGGCCCGGCGGTGCGCGAGTTGATCCGCGCCGAGGACCGCGCCGCGATCGCCGGGGCGGCGCGGGTCTACGCGAATTCGCGGAACGTCGCGGCGCGGCTCGACCGCTATCTGGGCCTCGCCGCCGAGCCGCTCTATCACCCGCCGCCCAACGCCGGGCGGCTGCGGCAGGGGGCGTTCGGGGACTATCTCTACGCGCCGTCGCGGCTCGGGCCGACCAAGCGCCAGCGGCTGATGATCGAGGCGCTGGCCCACGCCCCCGGCGCGCGGCTCGTGATCGCCGGCCCGCCGGACGCGCCGGGCGAGGACGACGCGCTTCGCCGGTTGGCAAAGGATCTCGGTGTGGCCGACCGGTGCGCGGTTCTCGGCGCGGTGTCCGACGCGGAGATGATCCGGCTCTACGCCGAGTGCCGCGGGGTGGTCTTCGTGCCCGTGGACGAGGACTACGGCTACATCACGCTCGAGGCGATGCTCTCGGGCAAGCCGGTGATCACCGCAACCGACGCGGGCGGACCGCTGGAGTTCGTGGGCGACGGGGCGGAGGGTCTCGTGGTGGCACCGGAGCCGGCGGCGCTCGGCGCGGCTTTCCGGCGGCTGACGGAGGACGCCGCGGCGGCGGAGCGGATGGGCGCGGCCGGGCTCGCCGCCTACCGCGCCAAGCGCATCGGATGGGACCGCGTGGTCGAGGCGCTGACCGGCGAGCCGGTCGCGCCGGGCCACGGCGCGTCCTCGGCGCCCTCCGGCGCCTCGTCCGGCTCCGCCGCGTCCCTGTCGGGACGGCCCGTCGGCGCAGCCGCCGGGA
>CAZWDE010000292.1:0-4546 GCA_964632555.1 uncultured Limibaculum sp. | reverse complement strand
GTCCGCGCGATCCGGGCGCGGGGCCCGGCCGGCCGTGCGATCGGAGGGCAGCTGGGCATGCCGGAGGGCGAGCCCGATCGCCTGAAGAAGCTGGGCGAGCGCATCGCCGCGGCGCGACAGGGGCAGCGGCCCGAGCGCAGCCGAGCCGGCGAGGAATACAGGGCGGGGTCGCTTGCCTGGCGCATGGTGACCGACCTCGTGGCCGGCCTGACGGTCGGCGGTGCGATGGGGTGGGGGCTCGACCGGCTCTTCGGAACGATGCCGGTGTTCCTTCTCATCGTGGGATTGCTCGGCCTCGTCGCCGGCATCCGCCTGATGCTGCGCACCGCGGAGGCGGTGCGGCGCGAGGGCGAGAGAAACCAGACGACGGGGCCGCAGGACGGCCCCTGAGGCCCGCCGGACGGACAGGCGGGCCGGAGCGCGAGGAGGGGACCGTGGCGACCGAGACGGGCGGCGAGCCGAGCTTCATCCACCCGATGGACCAGTTCCTCGTGAAGCCGCTGTTCGGCGGCGAGGAGTTCGAGCTTCTCACGATCAGCAACGCGACGATGTGGATGGCGATCTCGGTCCTCGCGATCGCCGCGCTCACCGTCCTCGGCACCCGCGGCCGCGCCTTGGTGCCGACCCGCACGCAGTCGGTCGCCGAGCTGCTCTACGGCTTCGTGCGCCAGACCGTCTACGACGTGGTGGGCGACGAGGGGATGAAGTACTTCCCCTACATCTTCACGATCTTCACCTTCATCCTGTTCTGCAACATGATCGGGATGATCCCGTTCAGCTTCACCCCGACGGCGCACATCGCGGTGACCGCGGCGATGGCGCTGGCGGTGTTCGTGTCGGTGACGGCGATCGGCTTCCAGAAGCACGGCACGCACTTCCTCGAGTTCTTCTGGCCCAAGGACGCGCCGGGCTGGCTGCGCCCGGTGCTGTGCCTGATCGAGATCATCTCCTACTTCGTGCGCCCGGTCAGCCACTCGATCCGTCTCGGCGCCAACATGCTGGCCGGCCACGCGGTGCTGAAGGTGTTCGCCGGGCTCTTCGCGATGATGCTGGCGGGCGGGCTCGGCGTGCTGGCGGCGCTGCCCATGGTCGGCATGATCGGCCTCACCGCGCTCGAGTTCCTCGTGGCCTTCATCCAGGCCTATGTCTTCATGATCCTCACCTGCGTCTATCTCAAGGACGCGCTGCACATGCACTGAGGGTCCGCCGCTCCACCCCCGACGACCATCCAAGAGGAGACAGTGATGGAAGGTGATATCGCCGAGATGGGCAAGTATATCGGTGCGGGCCTCGCCTGCTTCGCGATGGCGGGGGCCGGCATCGGCATCGGCCACGTGGCGGGCAACTACCTCGCCGGCGCGCTGCGCAACCCCGCCGCGGCCGCGAGCCAGGCGCCGAACTTCTTCATCGGCCTCGCCTTCGCCGAGGCGCTCGGCATCTTCGGCCTCGTCGTCGCGATCCTCCTGCTCTTCGCCGTCTGAACCGACGGGCGGGGCTCCGGCCCGACACCACCGGCGAGCCCGCCCGCGGGATCGCCGGTGCGGCGGCCGACGCTACGAAGAGGCGCGAGATGGCGACTGAGGAGACCGGCGCGGCGGACGCGGCCGGACACGGCGCGGGGGCGGGCTCGGGCGGCCTGCCGCAGCTCGATTTCGAGACCTGGCCGAGCCAGATCTTCTGGCTCGCGGTGGCGCTCTGGGCGCTCTACATGCTCATGACCAAGATCGCCCTGCCGCGGATCTCGGGCGTGCTCGAGGAGCGGGCCGACGCGATCGCGGACGATCTCGACCGGGCCGAGGAGTTCAAGCGCAAGGCCGAGGAGGCGCAGCAGGCCTACGACAAGGCCCTCGCCGAGGCGCGCGCCAAGGCCGAGTCGATCGCCGCCGAGACGCGCGCGTCCATGCAGGCGGAGGTCGACGCCGAGATGGCGCGGGCCGACGAGGAGATCGCGGCGCGCACCGCCGAATCCGAGCGGCGGATCCGCGAGATCCGCGACCAGGCGGCCGACAGCGTCGGCGCGGTCGCCGAGGAGGCCGCGCTGTCCGTGGTCGAGACGGTCCTGCCCGATCTTGCCGAGCCCGAGGGCGTGCGCGCCGCCGTGCGGGCCGAGCTGGGCTGAGGGGAGGCCTCCATGCCGTTCTACTATTCGAGCGACGTCGTCGTCCTGATCAGCTTCGTGCTGTTCTTCGCGATCCTCTACTACTACGGCGTGCACCGCATGGTGCTCGGCGCGCTCGACGGGCGGGCGGCGCGCATCCGGTCCGAGCTCGACGAGGCGCGGCGGATCCGCGAGGAGGCGCAGGCGGCCTTCGCCGAGCTCGAGCGCCGTCAGAAGGAGGTCGCCTCGCAGGCCGAGCACATCGTCGCCAACGCGCGCGAGGAGGCCGAGGCCGCGGCCCGCAAGGCGCGCGCCGATCTGGCGGAGTCCGTCGAGCGGCGCCTGCGCGCGGCCGACGAGCAGATCCGCTCGGCCGAGGCCGAGGCGATCCGCGAGGTGCGCAACCGCGCCGTCGAGGTGGCGATCGCCGCCGCGTCGCGGGTGATCGCCGAGCGGCTCGGCGACGACCGGGCGCATGCCCTCGTCGACGACGCGATCGAGACCGTCGGCAAGCGCCTGCACTGAGCCGCGGGTGGCCGCGCGGCGGTCACCCGCGCACCGACCCGGCGCGCGAAGCGCGCGCCGTCACGCGCGGATGGCGCCGCCGGGGAGGCGCGAAGAGGGCCCGTCCGGGCCCGATGAGCCGCCCCGGCGGGCGCTGCGCGTCACTCCGCCGGGCCGTCGGCGGCGGGCCGGGCCTCCTCGGCGGACGCGGGCTCGGTCGCGCCCTTCTTCGGCTTGTAGTTGGTCTTCTCCACGATGCGGGCCGACTTGCCGCGCAGGTTGCGCAGGTAATAGAGCTTCGCCCGGCGCACCTTGCCGCGGCGCACCACCGTGATCGCGTCGATCTGCGGCGAATAGAGCGGGAAGACGCGCTCGACCCCCTCGCCGAAGCTGATCTTGCGGATCGTGAACGAGGCGGAGAGCGTCAGCCCGCCCTTGCGCCCGATGCACACGCCCTCGAAGTTCTGCACGCGGGTCCGGCTGCCCTCGGTCACCTTGACGCCGACGCGCACGGTGTCGCCCGGCCCGAAATCGGGAATGGTCTTGCCGAGCGCCGCGATGTGCTCGGCCTCGAGCTCTTGGATCAGGTCCATGGCCGTCAGTCCTCTTCATGCCCGCCTGGCGGGTCGGTTCTGTCCGCGCCCGAGAGCTCTCGGTCTCCATCGGTGCCGTCTCGGCCAGCGAGATAGGCCCGCCAGAGGTCGGGGCGCCGTTCTTGCGTCAGCTCCTCGGCCCGGGAGAGCCGCCATTCGGCGATGCGCCCGTGATGGCCGGAGAGGAGAACCTCCGGGATCGGGCGCCCCTCCCAGACCTGGGGCCGCGTGTAGTGCGGGTGCTCGAGCAGCCCCCGCGAGAAGCTTTCCTCCGTCGCGCTCTCGGCGTTGCCGAGGACGCCCGGGCGCAGACGCAGGCTCGCGTCCAGCACCGCCATCGCCGCGATCTCGCCGCCCGAGAGGACGAAATCGCCGACCGAGAGCTCCTCGACCCCGCGCGCCTCGAGCGCGCGCTCGTCGATGCCCTCGAACCGTCCGCAGAGGAGGGTCACGCCCGGCGCCCCCGCGATCTCGCGCGCGAGCGCCTGGGTGAAGGGCCGCCCCCTCGGCGACAGGCAATAGGTTCGCGCCGTCTCCGGCGCGCCCCGTCTGGCCTCGTCGATGGCCGCGGCCACGATGTCGGGCCGGAGCACCATGCCTGGTCCCCCGCCCGCCGGCGTGTCGTCCACGGTTCGGTGCTTATCGCGCGCATGCGTCCGGATGTCCAGAACCCGGAGCGCCCAGAGGCCCCGGTCGAGCGCCTTGCCGGTGAGCGAGTGCCCGAGCGGCCCCGGGAACATCTCCGGATAGAGCGTCAGCACGGTCGCGACGAAGGCGCCGGGCCGCTCGCGGTCCGGCATCAGGGGACGCGGGCGGTCCGAGACCACCGGCCGGATCGTGCCGTGCGAGCGGGGCGTCGGCGGCGCGCTCACGGCTCCGCCTCCGGCTCGGGCTCGGATGCGTCGTCGAGGAGGCCGGGCGGCGGGTCGGCGATCGCGCGGCCCGCGGCGAGGTCGACCGTCGGCACGCAGGCGCGCGTGAAGGGGAGCAGGATCTCGCCCATCGGCCCGTCGATCTCGAGCACGTCGCCCGCGCCGTGGTCGTGGATCGCGCGAATGCGCCCGAGCTCGGCCCCGCCGGTGTCGAGCACGCGAAGCCCGACGAGATCGGCGTGATAGAACTCGTCGTCGCCGAGCGCGGGCAGCCGCGCGCGGGGCGCGTAGAGCCGGGTGCCGCGGAGCGCCTCGGCCGCCTCGCGGGTCTCGACGCCGGTCAGCCGCGCCGCGAGCGCCCCCTTGATGGGGCGCGTGATGCGGACGCCATAGGCGCGGCCCGCCTCGTCCGTCAGCGGCGCATAGGCGGCGATCGCCTCGGGCTCGGCGCAGAAGCTCTTCAGCCGCACCTCGCCGCG
>CAZWDE010000291.1:0-4547 GCA_964632555.1 uncultured Limibaculum sp. | reverse complement strand
GAGAGCGGCACGATCTCGGTCTTGAGGCCGAGCTCGGCGTCCCAGCCCTCGTCGTCGCCGAAGGCCGCGACATAGGTCTTGGTGTAGTGGACGATGAAGGCGTCCTCGGCCGGCTCCCAGTAGGGCTGCGGCTCCATGTGGAACACATGCGCGCCCGGCCGCTCGAGGCCGTAGTCGAGGGTGAAGCCGTCATGGCCATAGACCTCGGCGGGCTCGAGCGCCCCGAGCAGGTCGGCCTCGCCGGCGGGGCCGGTCACGCCGAAGGCGACGGGCCGGGCGAGATCCATGCCCTCCCGCTCGAAGGGGTGCGAGAACGACACGGTCAGCGCGATCTGGCGCGTCTCGTCCGACGGCAGCGCGGCCGACGGGATGATCATCCCGTAATGGGCGTGGGCGGCGCCGGCGATCCCGAGCGCGGCCATGGCGGCGGTGGCAGCGATCCTCATCTGGTCCCTCCGTTGCTGGATCTTTCCACTCCCTTAAGTCGCGCGGCGGCGCCCGGCCAATCGAAAACGCCGATCGTCGAAAGATTCCGTGCAGCGTGCGCAAGACGGCCCCAAAGATTACAGGACCATTACAAGACGCGCCGGGTCCGATGAACGCGCGGTTGCAGACGCGACTGCGGCCGGCCTAAGTCTCGGGCAGTGCGGACGGGGCGATTCGGGCGAGGGGCGGATGCCGAGGATCCTGCTGGTGGACGACGACCCCGAGATCGCCGCCCTGGTGGCCCGGCGTCTCTCGGCGGCGGGCTACGCCGTCGAGACCGCGGCGAGCGGGCGCGCCGCGCTGGCCGCGGCGGTGAGCGCGCGGCTCGACGCCATCGTGCTCGACCGGATGCTGCCCGACATCGACGGCATGGCGGTGCTCTCGGCGCTGCGCACCGCCCGCGTCGAGTCCCCGGTGCTCGTGCTCTCCGCCCTCGGCGCCACCGGCGAGCGCATCGCGGGCCTCCGGGCCGGGGCCGACGACTACCTCGCCAAGCCCTTCGATCCGGAGGAGCTGCTCGCCCGCCTCGAGGTGCTGCTCCGCCGTCCGACGCCGGCGCGCCCCGGCGGGCGGCTCGTGGTGGCCGATCTCGTGCTCGACCCGGTGGCGATGGGCGCGCGCCGCGGCGCCCGCGCGCTCGACCTCAGCCCGCGCGAGTTCCAGATGCTGCGCTACCTGATGGAGCGCGAGGGCCGCGTCGTCACCCGGGCGATGCTGCTCGAGGGCGTCTGGAGCTACCGGACCGATCACGAGAGCAACATCATCGACGTCCATATCAGCCGGCTGCGGCGCAAGGTCGACGGCGAGGGCGAGCCGCAGCTCATCCACACCGTGCGGGGGCTCGGCTACCTGATCGGCACGCGGACCGACCTGTGAGGGCGCGGCTCGGCCTCGGGCGCACCTCGCTCCGCCTCGCCGCGGTGCATCTCGCCGTCACCTTCCTCTCGACGGCGCTCGTGCTCTCGGTGCTCGCCGACACCGCGACCGCGCTGATCGAGGAGGCCGCGGGCGGCGCCGCGGAGGCGGGGCCCCGCGTCGAGGCGGCGCGCGAGCGGCTCGGGCGCGCGCTGATCGCGGGGCTCGGCGTGGCGACGCTCGCCTCGGCCGCGCTCGGCTTCGCGCTCTCGCAGATGCTGGTGGCACGGCTCTCCGGGATCCGGCGCGGGGCCGAGGCGATCGTCGCGGGCGACCTCTCGGCGCGCATCCCCGCGCGCGATCCGGGCGACGAGTTCGACGCCCTCGCGCGCACGCTCAACGCCATGATCGCGCGCATGGAGGGGCAGATCGCCGAGCTCCGCTTCGTCACCGACAGCCTCGCGCACGACCTGCGGAGCCCGCTCACGCGGCTCCGCCTCCACCTCGACGACGCCGGGCGCGACGGCGCCGCGGTCGCCCGCGCCGCGCGCGAGGTCGCCCGGATCGAGCGGGTGATCGCCGTGCTCCTCGACATCGCGCGCGCCGAGGCGGGGATCGGGCGCGAGGCGATGGCCCCGCTCGCGCTTGCCGCCGTCGCGGCCGATGTCGCCGAGCTGATGGAGCCCAAGGCGTCCGAGGCCGGGCTCGATCTCGCGCTCGAGGCCGGCCCGGCGCCGGACGTGCTCGGCCACGCCGAGCTGCTCTTCCTCGCGCTCGGCAATCTCGTCGAGAACGCGCTCGCCCACGCGCCCGCCGGCAGCCGGGTGACGATCGCGGTCGGCCTCGAACGCGGCCGACCGGTGGTCTCGGTCACCGACCGGGGCCCCGGGATCCCGGAGGCCGAGCGCGCGCGCGTGCTCGAGCGGTTCGTGCGGATCGGCGGCGGATCGGCCGGGCGCCACGGGCTCGGCCTCGCCCTCGTGGCCGCGGTCGCGCGGCTCCACGGCGCGACGCTCGCCCTCGCGGACGCCGCCCCCGGCCTCTCCGCGCGCCTCGTCTTCCCCGCCGAGCGGCCGGCGGGCCCGGCGCCCTCTCACGCCGCGCAAAGCATTTCGTGATCCTATCGCGGGCCGGATTGCCCGCCACCCGGGGCCCTCTTACCTCCGCGTCACACCGCAGCGCGAGGAGACAGGCATGTCCGCGACGGAACGCCAGAAGGTCGTGATCATCGGCGCCGGCTTCGGGGGCCTCGCCGCCGCCCGGCGGCTCGCCGGCTCGGAGGTGGACGTCACCGTCATCGACAAGAAGAACCACCACCTGTTCCAGCCGCTGCTCTACCAGGTGGCGACGGCCGGGCTGAACCCCTCCGAGATCGCCTGGCCGATCCGCAACATCCTCGGCCGGTACGAGAATGTCCGCGTTGTGCTGGGCGACGTCACGGCCATCGACCGCGAGGCGCGGCAGGTGATCGCCGGCCCCTCGGCCTACGACTACGACCACCTGATCGTCGCGACCGGCGCGCGCCATTCCTATTTCGGCAACGACCAGTGGGAGGAGCACGCCCCGGGCCTCAAGCGCATCATCGACGCGACCGAGATCCGCAAGCGCGTGCTGCTCGCCTTCGAGCGCGCCGAGACCGCGGAGGACCGCGAGGCGGTGCAGCGCCAGCTCACCTTCGTCATCGTGGGCGGGGGGCCGACCGGGGTGGAGATGGCCGGGGCCATCGCCGAGCTCGCCCGCCACGCCCTCGCGCGGGACTTCAGGCGGATCGACCCGACCGCGGCGCGCATCATCCTCGCCGAGGGCGGGCCGCGGCTCCTCGGCGCCTATCCGGAGGAGCTCTCGGCCTATGCCAAGCGCGCGCTCGAGCGCCTCGGCGTCGAGGTGCGGCTCGGCCAGATGGTGCGCGTCGAGGAGGGCCGCGGCGCCGTGATCGGCGAGGATCCGGTGCCCTGCGCCACGATGATCTGGGCCGCCGGCGTCTATGTGCCGCGCGTCGCGGGCTGGTTCGGGGTCGAGCCCGACCGGGCGGGCCGGGTGCGTGTGGGGCCGCATCTCGCGCTGCCCGAGGACGAGCGCGTCTTCGTCGTCGGCGACGCCGCGGCGGCCACGTGGCAGGACGGGCCCGAGGGCGCCACGGTCCCCGGCATCGCGCCGGCGGCCAAGCAGGGCGGGCGCCACGCGGCCGAGGTGATCCTCGCGCGCGTCCGCGGCCGGCCGGAGCCGAAGCCCTTCCGCTACCGCCATCTCGGCAATCTCGCGACCATCGGGCGGAACTCGGCCGTCGTCGATTTCGGCCGGCTGCGCTTCCGCGGCGCGGTCGCCTGGTGGCTGTGGGGGATCGCGCACATCTATTTCCTGATCGGCGTGCGCGCGCCGGTGCTCGTCGCGATCCAGTGGTTCTGGAGCTACCTCACCTACGGCAAGGGGGCGCGGCTGATCACCGGGCGCGCGCCGGCCGACGCCGAGGGACAGGAGCTGCCGGCCGCCTGAACCGCGCGTGGCGAAAACATGGGCAGGCTGTTTGCGCCCTGCCCGATTTCGCACAAATTTTCGGCGTCGCGGCGGCACGACGTCGGGCGGTCGCCGAGATTCCGTTTATGTGCAAAGGCTTCGTGACCGCCCAGCGCGCTGGCACATCCCTTGCTGATCCCTCCATGGCTGACATCAGAGGAGGGACATCCCCATGCACCGCCACTCGCTGATTTCCGCGGCGCTCGCGGCCGCGCTCGTCGCGGGCAGCGCCAGCGCCCAGGAGGAGACGATCAAGGTCGGCATCCTCCATTCGCTCTCGGGCACCATGGCGATCTCCGAGACCACCCTGAAGGACGTGATGCTGATGCTCATCGAGCAGCAGAACGCCAAGGGCGGCCTCCTCGGGCGCCAGCTCGAGCCGGTGGCCGTCGATCCCGCCTCCGACTGGCCGCTCTTCGCCGAGAAGGCGCGCGAGCTGATCGAGGTGCAGGGCGTCGCGGCGGTCTTCGGCTGCTGGACCTCGGTGTCGCGCAAGTCGGTCCTGCCGGTGTTCGAGGAGCTGAACGGCCTCCTGTTCTACCCGGTGCAGTACGAGGGCGAGGAATCCTCGCGCAACGTCTTCTACACCGGCGCCGCGCCGAACCAGCAGGCGATCCCGGCGGTCGAGTACCTGATGAGCGACGACGGCGGCGGCGCCGAGCGCTTCGTCCTGCTCGGCACCGACTACGTCT
>CAZWDE010000290.1:0-4565 GCA_964632555.1 uncultured Limibaculum sp. | reverse complement strand
GTCGCCGGTGCGGCGGTGCGCCGGGGGGGCAGTGCGCTCGCCTCGGCCGGCGGGGCCGCGGCCGTCTGCGCGCCCGGCGGGCCGGTGGCCATCGTCTGCGGCCTCGGCGCCGGTCTGATCGCCTGGATCTCGGTCGACGCCATCGCCGTCGAGATCGCCGAGGCGCGCTTCCGCGAGGAACTGGGCGCCGATCTCCGCCGCCGCGCCGCCGAGCGCCGCGCGGCGGCCATCGCCGCGCTCCGCGACGCGGCCCGGACCCGGGTGGCGGCGCTCTCCCGCCACTACGCGGCCCGTGCCGGCTCGGTCTTCGTTCCGGCCCGCGACGGCTGAGGCCCGAGCCCGCGCCGCCACGGCCAGATGCCACAGGCCTGACAGAAAATTGCCACTTCTTCGCGACGGTTTGTTAAGATACCGGAGCAGGTGTGCGCGTTTCGTCCCGGGTCGGTGTGGGCATGGATCTGTCGAACGGCGGTTTCGTCGCCGGTTCTGCTGTCCCTCCGGCGCGTTCGTCCAAGTGCTGATCGAGACAGGGTGTCGTGAGGCCGATCGTCTTCGCGCTATTGGGGATCGCGGCTCTGGCCGGAACGCTGCTGGTTCCGGCCGGCATCGCGTCCGGCGCGCCCAAGACCTTCACGGTCGGGCTCTACCAGAACGCGCCCAAGATCTTCAGCGACGAGAGCGGCGAGGCGAAGGGCTTCTTCCCCGGCCTGATCGACGCGCTGGCCGAGCGCAACGGCTGGGCCATCACCTATGTGCCGTGCGAGTGGACGCGCTGCCTGCAGATGGTGCGCCGCGGCGAGGTCGACATCATGCCCGACGTGGCCTACTCGGCCGAGCGCGCGGGCCGCTACCGCTTCGGCCGCGAGACGGTGCTGCACAGCTCCTCGGGCCTCTACACGCGCCGCGGCTCGACCGCGCCGATCCGCGAGTTCGAGGACCTCTCGGGCCGCCGGGTGGCGGTGCTGCAGAACTCGAGCCAGATGCGCGAGCTCGCCGAGCTGCGCTTCGAGGCCGGCGAGCCGCCGATCATCGTGCCGCAGGAGAGCCTGTTCGCGGTGATGCGGGCCGTGTCGCTCGGCGAGGCCGAGGTCGGGCTCCTCAGCCACCATTTCGGCGACGCGCACGAGGACGAGTTCGCGCTCGAGCGGTCGGACCTGATGTTCAGCTCGGTCTCGCTCTACTTCGTCTACTCGCCCGGCATGCCCCAGAGCACGGTGCACGAGATCGACAGCCAGATCGCGGCGATGAAGGCCGATCCGACCTCGGTCTACTACGATCTGCTCGACACCTGGCTGCGGCCGCAGGCGCTCTTCTCGGTGCCCGAATGGGTGCCCGCCGTCGTCGGCGTGACCGCGGTGCTGCTGCTCGCGAGCCTCGGGGCCAACGCCTATCTCCGGCGGATCATCAACCAGCGGACCGCCGCGCTTCTCGAGAGCCAGAACCGGCTCAACGCGATCTTCGACAACGCGCCCGTGGAGATGTATCTGGCCGACCGGGCCGGGCGGCTCGTCGAGGTGAACCGCGAGTTCGAGCGGCTGGTCGGCAAGCCGGCCGACGCGATCCTCGGGCGGCCGGTGGCCGATATCGGCTCCGGCCCGCTCGCCGACCGCATCGGCGCGCAGGACGCCGAGGTGCTGCGCACCGGCCAGACCGTGGTGGGCCAGGACCGCGTGGAAACCCCGGACGGGGAGCGCGTGCTGCACACGGTCAAGTTCCCCGTCTTCGACGCCGAGGGCGAGGTCTCGGGCGTCGGCGCGGTGGTCACCGACGTGACCGAGCAGACCCACGCGGTCGAGCGGATGAGCGAGATCGAGCAGCGCCTCTTCGACGCCGTCAACGCGCTGCCCGACGGCTTCGTCCTGTTCGACGCCGAGGATCGCATGGTCATCTGCAACGACCGCTTCCGCGAGATCTACGGCCTGAGCGCCGAGGCGATCCAGGTCGGCGCGCGGTTCGAGGACATCCTGCGCGCGGGCCTCGAGGCGGGGCAGTTCCCCGACGCGGTGGGCCGCGAGGAGGCCTGGCTCGCGGCGCGGCTCGAGCGCCACCGCCGCGCCGAGGGGATCTTCGAGCAGCGCCTCGACGGCGACCGCTGGCTCCGCGTGATCGAGCGGCGCACCGGCTCGGGCGGCATCGTGGGCTTCCGCTTCGACATCACCGAGCTCAAGCGCCAGGCCCGCGCGCTCGAGAGCGCGCGCAAGCGCGCCGAGGCCGCGGCCGGCCAGCTCCGCGAGCAGACGCGCAAGCTCGCGCAGGTCGTCGAGGTGACGGGCATCGGCGGCTGGGAGCTCGACACCGAAACCGATTCGCTCTTCTGGGACTCGATCACCAAGGCGATCCACGAGGTGCCGCGCTGGTTCGAGCCGACGCTCGAGGAGGCGCTCGGCTTCTTCGCCGGCGAGGACCGCGCCGCGATGGCCGAGGCGCTGCGCACCTGCACCGAGCGGCGGCTGCCCTTCGACCGCGAGCTCGAGCTCAACACCGCCACGGGCCGGCGGATCTGGGTGCGCGTCACCGGCAAGCCGCATCTCGAGGGCGGGGTGGTCACCCGGCTCACCGGCGCGATGCAGGACATCACCGCGCAGAAGACCCACGAGCAGGCGCTCGAGCGGAGCTGGCTCGCCGCCGAGAAGGCCAACATCGCGAAGTCGCAGTTCCTCGCCAACATGTCCCACGAGATCCGCACGCCGATGAACGGCGTCACGGGCATGCTGGCGCTCCTGCTGCGCTCCGATCTCAACGCCACCCAGCGCCTGCAGGCGGAGACGGCGCACGCCTCGGCGGCGGGGCTGATGCAGATCCTCAACGACATCCTCGACTACTCGAAGCTCGAGGCCAACGAGATGCGGATGGACGCGTTGCCCTTCGATCTCCGCGAGGTGGTCGACGAGGTGGTGGCGATGCTCGCGCTCCGGGCCGACGAGAAGGGGCTCGGCCTCATCGCGGAGATCGAGCCGGGCCTGCGTCTCGGCCTCGTCGGCGACGCCGCGCGCGTGCGCCAGATCCTCGTCAATCTCGCCGGCAACGCGATCAAGTTCACCGAGGAGGGCGAGGTGCGGATCGTCGTCCACGGGATCGACGGGCGCCCCGGCATGGTCTGCCTCGAGGTGATCGACACCGGCATCGGCATCAGCGAGGAGGGGCAGGCGACGCTGTTCACGCGCTTCGCGCAGGCCGACGGCACGATCGGACGGCGCTACGGCGGCACGGGGCTCGGGCTCGCGATCTCCAAGCAGCTCGTCGAGGCGATGGGCGGCGAGATCGGCGTCGACAGCGCGCCGGGCGAGGGCAGCCGCTTCTGGTTCACACTGCCGATGGACCGGCGCGTCGAGCTGGCCGAGCCGCGCGCCCTCGGAACCGCCGCCGAGTGACCCGGGTTTTTTGGCGGGCCGCATGGCGGGCCGCTTGACGAGGTGGCCCTCCGCTCTTATCACCCCTCGCACGCAGGCCGCGCCGGCCTGCCCCGCGCGGTTGTAGCTCAGTTGGTTAGAGTGCCGGCCTGTCACGCCGGAGGTCGCGGGTTCGAGCCCCGTCAACCGCGCCACCCCTTCCGCCAGATCGCCCGACGCGCGCCCCGATGTGGCGCATCGGCCACGGCCCGCGTCGCGCGCGGGCCGCGGCCCGTGCGGGCTTGCCGAGCGCCCACGAGCGGTGCTATTCATCTTTGAGTTGAGTAATTGCCGCGGTTCCGCGTTCCCGTGCCTCCGGTCCCGACCGCCCGTTCCGGGCGAAGAGCAGACGGAGCGATCCAGGATGGTTCGCATACTCGACACGATCTATTTCGGCCGGCTCGACCGCCCTTCGTTCTTCGTGCTCGCCTCCACGTTGAGCTGCGGCTTCGCCGTGATGTTCTTCGCGCTGGTGATGACGGCCTCCGGCGGAGACGGCATGGCCGTGCTCTCGGCGCTCGGGCGGAGCGGCAACCTTCTCGACACGCCCGGCATCCTGCTGGCCCACGGCGTGTCGGAGCACCGCACCGCGGGCGTGATGATGCTGATCGGGCTCTACCTGATCGCGGGGCTTTTCACCCTCGCCGCCCGCGCGCGGGACATGGGTCTCTGGGGCTGGCCGACCGCCTTCGTGGCGCTGCCGGTCTTCCTGCTCGCCGGCCTCGCGGAGGCGTGGGTCGCCACGCTCGCCATGTCGCTCGGGCTCCTCATCGCGGCCTGGCCCTCGCGCGCCTGAGCCCGGTCGCGCCTGCCCCGCCCGCCCGCGTCGGGAAGTGTCGCACCCCCGCCGTTTGACCTCGCGCCCCCCCGCCCTTAGTGATTGGAGCGAAAGGCGAACTTTGGCGGATGCCGGGGAGCGGGGATGGACGACCTTCTGCGGGAATACTTGCCGATCCTGATCTTCCTCGGACTTGCCGTGGGTCTCGGCCTCGCGCTGATCGTGGCCGCGTGGGTGATCGCCCGGCGCAGTCCCGATTCGGAGAAGACGTCGGCCTACGAATGCGGGTTCAACGCGTTCGACGACGCGCGGATGAAGTTCGACGTGCGGTTCTACCTCGTGTCGATCCTCTTCATCATCTTCGATCTCGAGATCGCGATGCTGTTCCCCTGGGCCGT
>CAZWDE010000289.1:0-4575 GCA_964632555.1 uncultured Limibaculum sp. | reverse complement strand
CGGCGGTCACCTGCACGCCGCCGGTGCCCCAGCCATAGGGCATCGGCATCTCGCGGCTGGCGAAGGGCACCTGGTATCCCGGGATCGCCACGGCCTTGAGGAGCGCGCGGCGGATCATGCGCTTCGTCTGCTCGTCGAGATAGGCGAAGTTGTAGCCCTCGGTCACAGCAGCCCCCTCGCGGCGAGTTCGGGGCGGAGAGCGTCGGCGCTCTCGAAGCGGACCGCGTCGATGCCGAGCGCGCGGGCGGCCGACACGTTCTCCTCGCGGTCGTCGATGAACACGCAGGTCTCGGGCGCGAGGCCGTTCCGCGCGAGGAACAGGCGGTAGATCGCGGGGTCGGGCTTGGTGAGCCGGACCTCGCCCGAGACCACCGCATCGTGGAACCGGCCGAGGAAGGGGTAGTGCGCGACCGTGACCGGCCAGAGCTCGGCCGAGAAGTTGGTGATCGCGTAGAGCGGCCGCCCCTCGGCCGCCAGCGCCTCGAGGATCGCGACCGTGCCCTCGATCGGCGCCGGCACGGCCTCCAGCCAGCGCTCGTAGAAGGCGGCGAGGGCCGGCGCCAGATCGGGATGCGTCCGCCGCGCCTCCGCCACCGCCTCGGCGATCGGGCGGCCCGCGTCCTGCCGCTCGTGCCAGGCGTGGAAGTCGAAACGCGCGGCGGCCGCCGCGAGCGCCGCCTCGCCGCCGAGAAGATCGGCGAGCAGCGGCTCGGGCTCCCAGCGGATCAGCACGCGGCCGACATCGAACACCACGTTCACTCGGCGGCCTCCCGTGCGGCGCGCTCCGCGGCCTCCCGGCGGAGACGGCGGACGAGATCGAGCTCCGACTGGAAATCGACATAGTGCGGCAGCTTGATGTGCTCGAGGAACCCGGACGCCTGCACGTTGTCGCAATGGGAGAGGACGAACTCCTCGTCCTGCGCCGGGGCGCCGGTGAAATCCTCGCCGAGCTCCTCCCAGCGCAGCGCGCGGTCGACGAGGGCCATGGCGAGCGCCTTGCGCTCGGACTGGCCGAAGACGAGCCCGTAGCCGCGGGTGAACTGCGCCGGCTCGGTCTTCGAGCCGCGGAACTGGTTGACCGTCTCGCACTCGGTGAGCTCGATCTCGGCGATCTCGACCGCGAAGCCGAGCTCGGGGATCTCGAACGCGACCGACACGACGCCGATCCGCAGCTCGCCGACGAAGGCGTGGCCGCGCCCGTAGCCGCGCTGCGTCGAGTAGGCGAGGCCGAGGAGGAACCCCTCGTCGGCGCGGGCGAGCGCCTGCAGGCGGAGCGCCCGCACCGCCGGGAAGTCGAGCGGCGCGCGGGTCAGGTCGGGCGGCGTCGCCTCGCCCGCCGGTTCGCGCTCGATCAGCCCCTCGCGATCGAGATGGCCGAGCACATGCGGGGGCGTTCCGGGCGCGGCGGCCGCCCGCGGGGCCGGCGCCACCGGCGCGGCGCCCCTGAGCCCGAAATCGATCAGCCGGTGCGTGTAGTCGAAGGTCGGCCCGAGGATCTGCCCGCCGGGCACGTCCTTGAAGGTGGCGGAGATCCGGCGGATGCAGGCCATGGCCGCCGTGTCGACCGGCGCCGTCGCGCCGAACCGCGGCAGGGTGGTGCGGAAGGCGCGAAGCAGAAACACCGCCTCGACGAGATCGCCGCGCGCCTGCTTGATCGCGAGCGCGGCGAGGCCGGGGTCGTGCAGCGAGCCCTCGGCCATCACCCGGGCGACCGCGAGCCCGAGCTGCTCGGCGATCTGGAGCGCCGACACCTCGTCGAGCGCCGGGTCGCCGCGGCGGATCTCGGCGAGCCAGGCATGCGCGTTCTCGATGGCGCGCTCCCCGCCCTTGACCGCGACATACATCTCAGCCTCCCACCGCGACGCTGCGCGGGATGGCGGCGATGTCGCGGCCGGCCGCGAGGAAGAGGTCGACCCCGAGGGGGAAGCGCGCATGGTTGGCGGCGAGCTCGGCCGCGGCGCCCTCGGGCAGCGCCGGCGCGATCCGCCGCTCGCCGGCGATGCCGGGGCCGGAGAGGCGGAGCACCGGGCCCCCCTCGAGCGCGTCGGCGAGCACGATCAGCGTCGCCGAGCGGTCGGGATAGTCGGGCGTGCCGGCCGGCCAGCGGCGGAGGGGCGCGAGCTCGTCCCAGGTGCCGACCGCGAACTGCGCCTCCTCGGGCGGTGCGTCGGGCGCGTTGGCGTGGAAGCGGAGCCAGGGCGCCACCCGGCTCCCGCGCAGGCGCTCGGGCATCCAGACCGGCGTCTCGGCATCGGCCAGCGCCAGCAGAAGCGCCCCCGCCGCCGGCGGAAGGCCGCCGGGCGGGACTGCCCCGCCGACACGCCGGGGCTCGCCCGGGCGGGCCATCGCCTCGAGGGCCGCGCGGAACACGCGCGCGCCGTCCTGCGCCGGGTCGGCGAAGCCGCCGGAGATAGCGACGGCGCCCGCGGTCACGGATTGTCCCCACGCGCGAGGGTGAAGAACTCGACGCGGGTCGCCGCCGCCTTGGCCGCCCGGTCCTCGGCGCGGGTGGCGGCGCGCGCGCGGAGCGGCGCGAGGATCGCGGCCTCGACCGCGGGCGCGCTCTCGGGCTCCTGCATCAGCGCGTCGCAGAGCGCGGCGATCTCGGCCTTGCGCGCGCTCCGCCCGGCGACATAGGCGTGCCCGACCGCCCCGGTTGCGAGGCGCAGGCAGCCGCGCGTCACGGTCATCTCGCCGAGATTGAAGGGCGCTCCCGTGGCGCCGGCGCGCCCGCGGACCATGACCGATCCCTGCTGCGGCGGGCGCACCCAGTCGAAGACCGGCGCGAGCCCGGCGGCCTCCCAGAGCGCAACCAGATCGGCCTCGGGCGCCCGGGCGAGCAGGCCCATCCAGGCTTGCCTGTCCTCCATCGAGACGCCATTTTCCCGCCCCACGCACGCCCCACAGCTTGTTGATATGTATGATTGTGTATACAACTAGACACCTAGCCGAGAATCAGCGCGGTGTCCAGTCCGCGTGGTGCTTATGGAAGGACGGTAAGCGTATGGAAGCTGGCTCTGGCCGGAGCATGCCGCTCTGGCAGCGTATCCTCACCACCCTGAGCGACGAGATCGACGGCGGGCTCTATCCGCCCGGCGCGAAGCTGCCGACCGAGGCGGAGCTCTCGCAGCGGTTCGGCGTCAACCGGCACACCGTGCGCCGCGCCCTCGAGGGGCTGCGCGAGGACGGCCGGATCCACGTGCGCCGCGGCTCCGGCGCCTTCGTGACGCAGGGGCGCTTCGACTACGAGATCGGCCCGCGCACCCGCATGAGCCAGAACATCGCGGATCGCGGCCGCCGGGCCGACCGCGAGTGGCTGCGCATCGAGGAGGTCTGCGCCGATCGCCGCTCGGCCGAGGCGCTCGACATCGCGCCGGGCGAGCGCGTTCTGGTGGCCGAGATGATCGGAACCGCGGACGGCGTGCCGATCAGCTACACGGTGTCGACCTTCGCGCTCTCGCGGCTGCCGGGGTTCGAGGGGGCGCTCCGGGCGCACCGCTCGATCACGCGCGCGCTCGCCGCCGTCGGCGTGTCGGACTACCGCCGGCGCTGGACGCGGCTGATCGCCGAGCGGCCGGGCGCGATGATCGCGCGCCATCTGCAGATGCCCGAGATCCACCCGGTGCTGCAGTCGGACGCGCTCGACGTCACCCTCGACGACCGGCCGATCGAGTACGGGCGCACCTGGTTCTGCTCCGACCGGGTTCAGCTCGTGGTCGACCGCTCTAGCTTTCTCGATGACCGCGACGACCGGGGCGCGCTCCGGGCCGGGACGGTCGATGCGGGCTCACAGGAGGCGACATGCTCACCGACGCGCTGAAAGAGGCCGGCTGGACGCTGGAGGACGACGGCAAGGCGATCCGCAAGGCGTTCAAGTTCAAGAACTTCCGCGAGGCGATGGCCTGGATGCTGCGGGCCGGCTTCGAGGCGGAGGCGGCCGATCACCACCCGGAATGGTCGAACGTCTACAACCGCGTCGAGGTGCGGCTGACCACCCACGACGCGGGCGGGCTGACCGAGAAGGACATCCGCCTCGCCGAGCGGATGGAAGCGCTCTGAGGCCGGGCCGGCCTCAGGCGCCGGCGAAGAGCCGCTCGGTCTCGGCGCGGTAATAGGCGATCTTCTCCAGGATCTGGCGCTTGCGCACGGGTTTCGGCAGGTAGTCGTCCATCCCGACCTCGATGCAGCGGTCGCGGTCGCCCGCCATGGCGTTGGCGGTCAGCGCGATGATCGGGACCGGGCGGCGCGCGGTCTCGGCCTCGCGGATGCGGATGAGGCGCGTCGCCTCGAAGCCGTCCATCTCGGGCATCGAGATGTCCATGAAGATCATGTCGGGCACGAAGCTCTCGCTGAGCTGGAGGGCCTCGAAGCCGTTGGCGGCGAAGGCGACCGCGCAGTCCTCGCTGGCGAGCATCCGGCGGAGCACGAGCTGGTTGGTGCGGTTGTCCTCGGCGATCAGGATGCGCAGGCCGAGCCCGCCCCCGGCCGGCTCCTCGCCGCCCGTTGCGGGCTCTGCCGGGGCCGCGCGGGGGGCGGCCGCGCCGTCGCGCGCCGCCGCGCAGGCTCCGGCCGCGA
>CAZWDE010000288.1:2305-4586 GCA_964632555.1 uncultured Limibaculum sp. | reverse complement strand
GACCACCACGAGCCCGCCATGGCCCGAGGCCGCGAGCGACTGGCTGGCATCGCCCCTCACGCGCACGAGGCCCGACATGATGTTCTCGGCGCAGCCGGTGCCGACATTGCCCTCGACGGTGACGGTGGCCCGCTTGTTCATGCCCGCGCAGTAGTAGCCGGCATGGCCCGCGATCGTGACCTCGAGGGGCGCGTCGAGCCCGCAGGCGAGCGCGTGCGCGCCGCCCGGATTGCGCGCGACGAAGATCCCCTCCTCGGCCGCGTGGAGAGCGGCGTTGAACTGCCGCACGGTCTGTGCGGAGAGGTCGAACTCGGTGTTGGAGGCCCTCACGCAGCGACGCTCCCGGAGGCACCGGCGCCGAGGCTCCACGCATAGACCTGCGCGGGCTTCGGCTCCCAGATGGCCGCGTGCTCCACACCCGGCAGGCGCGCGATCGCGCGAAACTCCGAGGCCATGGCCACCCAGTCGTCGGTCTCGGCGATCACCGCCGGCTTGCAGGCGATCGGGTCGCGCAGCACGGCGAAGCCCTCGGCGGTGCCGATCGCGAAGGTGTAGAAGCCGTCGAGATCGCGGAGCGCCCGGCGAAGCGCGTCGCGCAGGCTGTCGCCCTCGCGCAGGCGCCAGGCGAGATAGCCGGCGGCCACCTCGCTGTCGTTCTCGGTCTGGAAGGTCTCGCCGCGCGTCTCGAGCATCGCCCTGAGGCGGTTGTGGTTCGACAGCGAGCCGTTGTGGACGAGGCAGGTGTCGGCCCCCGTGGAGAAGGGATGCGAGCCCGCGGTCGTCACCGCGCTCTCGGTCGCCATCCGCGTGTGCGCGATGGCGTGGGTGCCGGCACGGTTGGCGAGGCCGAACCGCTCGGCCACCGCGTCCGGGTCGCCGATCCCCTTGAAGAGCTCGATCGAGCGCCCGACCGAGAGCACCGTCACGTCCGTCGCCTCGGCGATGATGCGCCGGCGGGCGGCCGCGCCGTCGCCGCGCAGCCGGAGGATCGCGTGATCGCCCGTGACCGTCGTCGCGACGTCCGTGTCGAGATGGCGCTCCAGATCGGCGTCGATCGCGCGCCAGTCGGTCGCGCCGGTCTTCGACAGGCAGGTGATCTTGACCGGGGCCGAGGCCGGGTCCTCCGGCGGGTCGTAGACCGCGAAGCCCGCCGAGTCCGGCCCCCGGTCGCGCATCTCGTGCAGCATCGACGCCGTCAGGCGGCCGAGATCCGGTCTGAGAGCCTCTGTCTTGAGAAAGAGCCCGACGATTCCGCACATGCCGCCGCTCCGCTGGATGGTGAACCGAAGCTGGGGGAGCGCGCGTCTACCGTCAAGAAAGTTTTTTCACCCGTGGTGAACTAGGCGGTGTTCGCCGCGACGATCACCGACAGGTAGATGGCGGGCAGGCGGCGGAGCTCGAGCGGGCCGTGGAGCGCCCGGGCGTCGAAGAAGAGCGAGTCGCCCGGCGTGAGCAGGTAGGTCTGGTCGCCGTGCCGGTAGCCGACCTCGCCCTCCAGCATGTAGATGAACTCCGTCCCCGGATGCTGGAAGATCGGGTAAGCGTCGGAGCCCTCGTCGAGCGTGATCAGGAACGGCTCGATCCGCGTCTCGCTGCGCAGGGAATGGCCCAGCAGCTGGTAGAGGTGGCCCTTGCTGGTGCCGCGGCGATGGATCGCGAGCCCCTGTCCCGAGCGCACGAACGTCGCCTCGCGCTTCTCGTCGAAGCTGGCGAAGAAGGTCGCGAGCGGCACGTTCAGCGCGGCGGCGAGGGCGTGCAGCGTCGAGAGCGAGGGCGAGGTCTGCCCGTTCTCGATCTTCGAGAGCATCCCCACGGAAATCGAGGCCATCGCGGCCAGATCCGCCAGCGTCACGTCGAGCGCCTGGCGCGTGCGGCGCACCTCGCCGCCCACCGCGGCCTCGAGCGCGCTCGCCTTGTCGACCGCCACGGCCACCTCCCCGATCTCCGCTCCCGACCTCACGGCGCAAGATAGCGGTGAAACCGGTCGTGCAGATAGAACGGCGCAGGGCGCAGGGCGGCGGGATCGTCGATCCGCGCGGCCACGTCCGCCAGGACGGCGCGGGTGATCCCGGGCAGGTCGAGCGCCCGCGCCGCGTCGGGCGTCACCCGGCGCAGATGCGCGAGTTCGTCCGAGGCGCCCCCGAAATCGTCGGGGTTGCCGGCGATGGCCGCCGCCTCCGCGAGGAAGAAGCGGGCATCGAACCAGCGCGGCCGGCCGGGCGTGGTCACCGCACGGAAGACGAAGGTCAGCCGGTCCGCCGCCGGCACGTGGCCCGCGGCG
>CAZWDE010000288.1:0-2205 GCA_964632555.1 uncultured Limibaculum sp. | reverse complement strand
CGGCGCCGCGCGAGCGCCGCCCGCCGGACCGGTCACGGGAACGGCCGCGTCGCCGAGCCGCCGGGCAGCTAGACCGTCACCCGCCCATCCAGGTCACAGGAGGGGCAGGACTGTCGGAGGTCACAAGGGGGCAATTCTGGACGCCGATCCCCCTGTTCACGGTGTCAACATTCCATGCCGTTCCACCCGCCACGATCCTGTTCCCAGACGAAAAAGGAGCGGGAGTCTTGTGAAAAAGTTCCCCTTGATAACCTTCGAGCCCCTAGCGTCGCAAATAGCAACGCGGCCGTCACTGCGAACCGTCTGTTCATTTGAGAAATTTTTTTGCACCATAAGCAGCGAATCGCAGCTTTCTCTCACGGCTAGCGCCAAAATCGGGGCAGCACCGCGCTTGGTTTGGCGGGTGATTGGCAGATCTGCGTCCGAATTTCCGGCTTTCGGCACACGGGCCGCCGGCCGAACGACACAAAACGGCCAGCGTGACTTGGCCAGAAACGAGCGAGACTGGGAAGGGGGAGGCAGACATGGACACGGACATCGGCGCTCTCACAGTGATATTTACGGAGTTCTATTACTGGGCAACGGTGCCGTTGATGTTTCTGATCCATGTCGGTTTCTGCATGTATGAAGTGGGGGCCACCCGACGAAAAAACCATATGCACACCCTCATGAAGAACACGATGCTCATACCGCTCGTGACCGTGACGTTCTTCTTGTTCGGCTGGTGGATCTATTTCGCATTTCCGAACGGCCCGGGGATCACCGGAGGGCTCAACAGCCCGCAGAATGCGCTGCCCTGGGCCGAACTGATGGGCACCCATCTCGGCGGCCCGGGCGTGAACGATCCCGACGATCCCGTCCTCGGCAATGCCGGATGGGCGCGCCTCAACGGCGTTTTCTGGGCGGCGTTCCTGCTGTTCTCCTGGACCGCGGCGTCGATCGTGTCGGGCTCCGTCATCGAGCGCATCCGGCCGAGCGCGTTCTGGATCATCGCCGTCCTCGTCGGCTCGGTGACATGGATCATCGACGCGGCCTGGGGCTGGCACCCGGACGGGTGGATGGTGACCCAGCTCGGCTACCACGATGCCTATGCCTCCGGCGTCATCCACGCGATCGCGGGTGGTGCGGCCCTCGGCGTTCTCATCCCGCTCGGGCCGCGGATCGGCAAGTTCGCCCCGGACGGCACACCGCGGAACATCAACCCGCACAACAAGTGGCTGGTCACGATCGGCCTCTTCCTGATCTACACGGGCTTCTGGGGCTTCTACGTCGCATGCAACGTGCCCATCATCGCGTCCGGCGACATCGGCGCGGCCGAGGGCACCTACACGGCGACGACCATCTATCTCACGCCCACCACCCTGTCGGCGATCGTCTTCAATTTCCTGATGTCGCTCTCGGGCGGGCTGATCGCGGGCTATGTCGTGTCCCGCGGCGAGGCGTTCTGGACCTACTCCGCGGGCCTCGCGGGCATCATCACGGCCTCGGCCGGCAACGATCTCTACCACCCGATCCAGGCGATGCTGATCGGCGGCGTCGGCGCCGTCTGCGCGTACAAGCTGCATTTCTGGGTCGAGCGGACCTTCAAGATCGACGATGCCGTCGGGGCCGTCGCGGTGCACGGCTATGCGGGCTTCATCGGTCTCGTGATCGCGGGCTTCATGCTCTGGGGCCATCCGGCGACCGCCGGCTACCACGAGACGGTGGCCACGATCTCGCCCTGGGGCCAGTTCCTCGGCGCGCTGATCATGTTCGGCGTGCTCGGCTTCCTGCCCGCCTTCGTCGTCGCGCTCGCCCTCAAGGGCATGGGGATGCTGCGCGTGCCCCCGAGCGTCGAACTCGTCGGGCTCGATCTCAGCGGCGAGATCGCCGAGGAGGCCGACGCCATGGCCGTGTCCGAAGCCGACATCGCCGAGGCGAGGCGCCTCGGACTGCTGACCTGAAGGGAGGGGCCGCATGTCCACAACGATCGTCGAGACGTGGTCCGGAACGGACCTGTCGCAGCTCGGGCCGATCTACCCCATGGTCGGCACGGAGGTCGTGCTCGTGCTGGTCGGGCTGGCCTTCTGGCTGAGTTTCCACCTGCTCCAGATCGGGATCGAGGGGCGGGAGCTGGCCGAGGACGAGGAAGCGACCCGGTCGCCGGAGCGGCTGAGACGCGTCTTCGAGGACGAGGCGCGGGAGTGAGCCTGGCCGTCGTCGTCG
>CAZWDE010000287.1:0-4593 GCA_964632555.1 uncultured Limibaculum sp. | reverse complement strand
ATGATCACCCATCTCGTCAATGCGCGGCTGGTGGATCCGGCCACGGGGTATGACGGGCCGGGGGCGCTGCGCCTTCGCGGCGAGGCCATCGAGGAGATCGTCCGCGGCGCCTCGCCCGCCCCGGGCGAGGGCACCGTCATCGACTGCGAGGGCGCCGCCCTCGCGCCCGGCATCGTCGACGCGCGCGTCTTCGTCGGCGAGCCCGGCGCGCGCCACCGCGAGTCCCACCGCTCCGCCGGCCAGGCGGCGGCGGCGGGCGGCGTCACCACCCTCGTGCAGCAGCCCGACACCGAGCCGCCGCTCGACGACCCGGCCCTCGTCCAGTTCACCCTCGCCCGCGCGCGCGAGGCCTCGGCCGTCCGCGTCCACGCCATGGGCGCGCTCACCCGCGGCCTCCGGGGCCGCGAGATGACCGAGCAGCGCTTCCTCCTCGACGCCGGCGCGGTCGCGCTCACCGATGCCGACCACGCGGTCGCCGACGCCAAGGTGTTCCTCGCCTGCCTCCGCTACGCCACCTCGACCGGCGCCCTCGTCGTCCACCACCCGCAGGAGCCCTCCCTCTCGGCCGGCGCCTGCGCCACCTCCGGCGCCTTCGCCGCGCGCCTCGGCCTGCCCTCGGTGCCGGCGATCGCCGAGCGCATGATGCTCGCGCGCGACCTCGCCCTCGTCGAGGCGACGGGGGCGCGCTACCACGCCGACCAGCTCTCCACCGCCGCGGCGCTCGGCCCGCTCGCCCGCGCCAAGGAGGCGGGGCTCGACGTCACCGCCGGCGTCTCGATCCACCATCTGACGCTCAACGAGTACGACATCGCGGACTACCGCTCCTTTTTCCGCCTCGCCCCGCCGCTGAGGGCGGAGGACGACCGGGTCGCGATGGTCGAGGCGCTGGCCGAGGGGCTGATCGACCTCGTCGTCTCCTCGCACCTGCCCTGGGACGAGGAGGCCAAGCGCCTGCCCTTCGAGGCGGCGGCAACCGGCGCGGTCGGGCTCGAGACCATGCTGCCGGCCGGGCTCCGCCTCGTCCATGCCGGCGCGATCCGCCTGCCGGTGCTCTTCGAGCGGCTCTCCCTCGCGCCAGCCCGCCGCCTCGGGCTGCCGGGCGGGCGCCTCGCCGCCGGCGCGCCGGCCGATCTCGTGCTGTTCGCCCCCGACGCCCCCTTCGTGCTCGACCGCGACCGGCTCCGCTCGAAGTCGAAGAACACCCCCTTCGACCGCGCGCGCCTGCAGGGCCGCGTGCTGGGCACCTGGGTCGCCGGCACCCGCGTCTTCGGCGGCTGACCGCCCGCCCGGCTCGCGCGCGTTGGCCAGCGCGGCGAGCTGCCGGTCGCGCGCCTCGGCGCCCCGGATCCGGGCTCCCGGACCGGCGAGGCTCCCGAGCGCGCGAACCGGATGCCGGTGCCGCCCCGCCGCCCGACATTGGCCGACGCCGCCGAAACCGCCGCGTTGCCGTCCCGCTCCGGACGGACAAGCGTTTTTCAGAAGTCGTCGCTGTCCAACCCACCGTAATTCAGCTTGTCGGTCATTGGCGTCAGCCATTTTCTTTTCAGAATATTTTGCAATCGAAGCGCTGGATACTGTCAGAACTATGGGGCGATACGGCAATCGACGGTCCGCCGATTGATCCTGCCGCAGTCGGGCACCATGTCCGCCGGAGCGCGCGGGGCCGCGGGAGGGTCGGATGTTCCACGACGTCATGGGGATCGAGCGGGCGTTGCCCTGGCTGCTGACGGCGCTCGCGGCGGGCTTCGCCATCGGCGCGGTGCCGGTGGCCGTGCTCGTCTGCCGCGCCCTCGGCCTGCCCGACCCGCGCGGCATCGGCTCGGGCAATCCCGGCGCCACCAACGTGCTCCGCACCGGCAACCGCGCTGCCGCCGCCCTCGTCCTCGCGCTCGACATCGCCAAGGGCGCGGGGCCGGTGCTGCTCTTCCTCGCCTGGGGCGATCTCGCGGCGCAGGCCGCCGGGCTCGGCGCGCTGCTCGGGCACTGCTTCTCGCCCTGGCTCGGCTTCCGGGGCGGCAAGGGGGTCGCGACCTTCCTCGGCCTCGTGCTCGGGCTCCACTGGCCGGCCGGGCTGGCGAGCGTGCTCACCTGGCTCGCCGCGGCCGGGATCGCGCGCATCTCCTCGGTCGGGGCGCTCGCCGCCACCGCCGCGGCGCCCCTCTGGCTCGCCGCCTTCGAGAGGTGGGAGGCGGTGCTCGCGGCGGCGCTCGCCGCCGTGCTCGTCTGGCTCCGGCACGGGCGCAACATCGCCCGGCTGGCCCGTGGCGAGGAGCCCCGGATCGGCCGCGGGTCGCCTCCCGCCCGGCGTTAACCGCGCCTTAACCATGGCGGCGTCTCCTCGGGTCGACAGCCGAGGAGATCCCATGGCCGCCACCGCGCCGCCGCTGCCCCTGCCCGAGCTTTCCGCGCCGGCCCTCGCCGAGGGCGAGCGCCTCGCCCGGTTGCGCCTCGCGCGCAGCCGGAATGTCGGCCCCCGCACCTACGCGCATCTGGTCCGCCGCTTCGGCTCGGGCCTCCGCGCGCTCGAGGCGCTGCCCGAGCTCGCCCGCCGCGGCGGCGCGGCCGGATACGTGGCGCGCCCGGCCGACGAGATCGAGGCGGAATGCGCCGCCGCCGCCCGCCTCGGCGCGCGGCTCGTGCTGATCGGCGAATCGGGCTACCCGCCCGCGCTCGCGGCGATCGACACGCCGCCGCCGGCCCTCTGGGTGCTGGGCCGCGCGGCCCCGCTCGCCCGCCCCGCCGTCGGCATCGTCGGCGCGCGCAACGCCTCGGCCCTCGGGCTGCGCACCGCGCGGGCCATCGCGGCGGCGCTCGGCGCCGAGGGCCGGGTCGTCGTCTCCGGCCTCGCCCGCGGGATCGACGCGGCGGCGCACGAGGCCGCGCTCGCCACCGGCACGGTGGCCGTGCTCCCCGGCGGGCTCGACCGGGTCTATCCGCCGGAGAACGGGTCGCTCGCCGAGCGGATCGTCGGGGCCGGCGGGGCGCTCGTCTCGGAATGCGCGATGGGCGACGAGCCGACCGCGCGCCATTTCCCCAAGCGCAACCGCCTGATCGCCGGGCTCTCGGCCGGGGTCCTGCTGATCGAGGCCGCGAGCCGCTCGGGCAGCCTCATCACCGCGCGCTACGCGCTCGAGCAGGGGCGCGAGGTGATGGCCTGCCCCGGCTCGCCGGAGGACCCCCGCGCCGCCGGCTGCAACGCCCTGATCCGCGACGGCGCGGCGCTGGTGCGCGATGCGCGCGACGTGCTCGACGCGCTCGCCCTGCCGGCGCGGGGCCTCGCCGAGGACGCGCCCGACTTCCTGTTCGACGACCGCTTCGAGGACGACGATCTCGACGCGCTCGGCGATTTCGATCCCGACGGGCGCGAGGACGACGCCGCCCTCGCCGAGCAGGTGGTCCGCCTCCTCGGCCCGTCGCCGGTGGAGATCGACGAGATCGCCCGCGCCTGCGGCGCGCACGGATCCGAGCTCTCGCTCGTCCTTCTCGAGCTCGAGCTCGCCGGCCGCGTCGAGCTGCTGGCGGGCGGGCGCGTGGCCCTTCTGCCCGCTCCGCCGGCCGGCCATCGCGGTTGACAGCCGGAACGGCCTGACCCATCTGCTCCAATCGCTTCCCCGCGCCGCGGCCCGGGAAGGCGAAGGACAGGAGCATCCATGGCTGTCGTCGTCGTCGAGTCGCCTGCCAAGGCGAAGACCATCAGCGGCTATCTCGGCAAGGATCACACCGTGCTCGCCTCCTACGGCCATGTCCGGGACCTGCCGTCGAAGGACGGCTCGGTCGACCCGGAGCAGGGCTTCGCCATGACCTGGGAGGTCGATTCGAAATCGCAGAAGCACCTCCGCGCCATCGCCGAGGCGCTCGGCGAGCAGGACGGCCTCGTGCTCGCGACCGACCCCGACCGCGAGGGCGAGGCGATCTCCTGGCACCTGCTCGAGGCGCTCCGCAAGCGCCGGGCGGTCAAGAAGACCACCCCCGTCAGCCGCGTCGTGTTCAACGCCATCACCAAGTCCGCCGTCACCAAGGCGATGGAGGCCCCGCGCGAGATCGACATGCAGCTCGTCGAGGCCTATCTCGCGCGCCGCGCGCTCGACTACCTGGTGGGCTTCACGCTGTCGCCCGTGCTCTGGCGCAAGCTCCCCGGGGCGAAATCCGCCGGCCGCGTCCAGTCGGTGGCGCTCCGCCTGATCGTCGAGCGCGAGATGGAGATCGAGGCGTTCCGTCCGCGCGAGTACTGGACGGTCAAGGCGGGCCTCGCCACCCCGGCCGGCGCCGAGTTCGAGGCGCGGCTGACCGCGCTCGACGGAGCGAAGCTCGACAAGTTCGCCCTTGCCGACGAGACCGCGGCCCGCGCAGCGGTCCGGGCGGTCGAGGAGGCGCCGCTCGCGGTCCGCTCGGTCGAGGCCAAGCCCGCGAGCCGAAACCCCGCGCCGCCCTTCATGACCTCGACGCTGCAGCAGGAGGCGTCGCGCAAGCTCGGCATGGGCGCGCAGGAGGCGATGCGCACCGCCCAGCGGCTCTACGAGGCGGGCCACATCACCTACATGCGGACCGACGGCGTCGACATGGCGCCCGAGGCGGTGATGGCGGCGCGCGACG
>CAZWDE010000286.1:0-4600 GCA_964632555.1 uncultured Limibaculum sp. | reverse complement strand
AGGATGAAGTCGCACATCATCGCGAGCTCGCAGCCCCCGCCGAGCGCCCAGCCCGCCACCGCCGCGATCACCGGCTTGCGGATCCGCGTCACGGTCTCCCATTCGGCGGTGATGAAATCCTCGCGGTAGACGTCGACGAAGCTTTTCGGCCGCATCTCCTTGATGTCGGCCCCGGCGGCGAACGCCTTCTCGTTGCCGGTGATCACGATCGCCCCGACGCCCGGCTCGGCGTCGAACTTGAGCAGCGCCTGGCCGAGCTCGCGCATGAGCTCGGCGTTGAGCGCGTTCATCGCCTTCGGCCGGTTGAGCGTCACGAGCCCGACATGCTCGCGGGTCTCGACGATGATCGTCTTGTAGGCCATGGGTCCCTCCGGGCTCGCGTCTGATGCGCGGTCACGCGGGCGAGCCTAGCGATCCGCTCGCCCCCGTCCACCGCCGCGTCGCAGCAGGGCTCAGCGCTGGCAGCGCGAGCAGTAGAACGAGGAGCGGCCCGACTGCACGATGCGCAGGACGCGCGACGAGGCCGCGCCGCAGGGGCAGGGCGCGCCCTCGCGGCCGTAGACGCGGAAGCTGTGCTGGAAATAGCCGAGCTCGCCATCGGCCCGGCGGTAGTCGCGCAGGCTGGAGCCGCCCGCGGCGATCGCGTCGGTCAGCGTCTCGCGGATCGCGGCCGCCAGCCGCTCGACCCGCCCGCCCGAGATCGACGCGGCGATCCGGCGCGGATGGATGCCGGCCCGGTTGAGCGCCTCGCAGACATAGATGTTGCCGAGGCCCGCCACGGTGCGCTGGTCGAGAAGCGCGGCCTTGATCGGCGTGTGGCGCCCGGCGAGCGCGGCGGCGAGCGTCGCGCCGGAGAAGGCGTTGGACAGCGGCTCCGGGCCGAGGCCCGCGAGCAGCCGGTGCTCGCCGAGCCGCTCGGTCGGCCAGAGATCCATCGCGCCGAAGCGCCGGGGGTCGTTGTAGACGACGCGGAGGCCGGCGTCGGTCACGAGGCTCACATGGTCGTGCGCGGCGATCCCGCCCGTGGCGAGCGCGTGCCGGCCGAGCACCGCGGGCCCGGCCGCGTGGCCGTTGGCGGGCGCGCCGTCCGCCGGCCCGTGCAGCACCGAGATCCGCCCGGACATGCCGAGATGGACGATCAGCGTCTCGGGCTCGCCGTCGAGATCGAGCAGGAGGTATTTCGAGCGCCGCCGCAGCGCCGTCACGCGGCGCCCGGTCAGCCGCTCGGCAAACCGCTCGGGCAGCGGCCAGCGCAGGTCGGGCCGGCGCTGCTCGGCCGCGACGATGCGGCGCCCGCACAGCACCGGCTCGAGGCCGCGCCGGACGGTCTCGACCTCCGGAAGCTCGGGCATCGGCGGTGGGGCGGCCTCAGGCCCGGCGGGCGCCGGGCGCCCTGACGAGGCTGAGCACCTGCATCGGCCCCCAGAGCGCGAGGCGACCGACCGGGTGGCCCTCGATCATCGCCTTGGTCTTCTCGAACTGCATCACGTCCGCGATCCGCCGGTCGAGGAAGGCCCAGGTCGCGCTCGACTCCGCGCTGTCGTCGCCCAGCCAGTAGAGCAGCGTCGCGGAATAGACCGAGGCGAGGATCGCGCGCTTGGTGTACCAGTTGTAGTCGGTCGCGGTGTCGCCGCAGGCGGTCCAGATGATGTCGGCCGTGCGCCAGATCGCCTTGGCGCCGTCGGCGGCGTAGAGCGGCAGCGCGAGCAGCGCGGCGCCGCGGCGCACCGCCTCCCGGTCGTCGGCCACGAGCTCGATCCGCCGGCGCACGCAGTGGGTCACCCGGTCGCGGATCCGCATCCGCGCGAGATCGGCGCCGGCGAGCTCGTCGCGCAGCCGCGCGTCCATCAGGTCGTGGAAGGCGATCGCCATGTCGACACCGCCGCGCGGGAAGACGAGGCGGGCGAGCTCGGGATCGGTGCCGGTCTCGCTGACGGCGCGGGCGAGCGTGTCCGAGGACCACCCGTCGAACGCCACATGCGGCAGCGCCGCCTCGACCAGCCGGCGCCGCGTCTCCGCGAGGTGGTCGCCTCCGGTGCCTTCCGACGGGGTGTGTGTCGATTCCATGACAGCTCCGCTTCGCTCGGCCGCCCCGGTGGACAGCGCCGGCCCGACCCCGTATATACCATCCAACTGCAAATCCAAACGCCGCGACACGAGAGATGGAGGCCAAGTGCAGGTTCAGGTCCGCGACAACAACGTTGATCAAGCGCTCCGCGCGCTCAAGAAGAAGCTGCAGCGCGAGGGCGTGTTTCGCGAAATGAAGCTGCGCCAGCACTACGAGAAGCCGTCGGTGAAGCGGGCGCGCGAAAAGGCCGAGGCGATCCGCCGCGCGCGCAAGCTGGCGCGGAAAAAGGCGCAGCGCGAGGGGCTTCTCTGACCGGCGGCCTCGCCGAGACCCACCGCGCATCGGCGCCTTCCGATGTTCCTTCCTGAGGCGCGCGGTCCCGAGGGGCGGCGCATCTACGCGATCGGCGACGTGCATGGCTGCGTCGGCCAGCTGACCGCCATGTTCGCCGCCATCGAGGGCGATCTCGCCGCCCGCCCCGCCGACGATTTCCGTGTCGTTCTGGTCGGCGACTATGTCGATCGCGGACCGGAGAGCGGCGCGGTGCTGCACGAGCTGCTGCTGCGCTGGGACCGCGAGCGGCAGGTGGCGCTTCTCGGCAACCACGACGCGATGTTCCTCGCCGCGCTCGAGGACCCGAACGCCCGCCAGCTCGGCACCTGGCTCGCCAATGGCGGCGTCGCCACGCTCGCCTCCTACGGCATCGCCGGCATCCCCGACATCTCGAGCCGGATGGGGCGGCTCTCGCTTCACGAGGCGATGCGCGAGGTCGTGCCCGAGCCGCACCGGCGCCTCCTCGGCGCGCTCTCGCCGCACCACCGCGAGGGCGACTACCTCTTCGTCCACGCCGGCATCCGCCCCGGCGTGCCGCTGATTCGCCAGGCGATCGACGACCTGATCTGGATCCGCGAGCCCTTCCTCGAGTCCGACGCCGATCACGGGGTCGTGGTGGTGCACGGCCACACGCCCACCGAGCGCGTGGCGGTGCGGCCCAACCGGATCGGCATCGACACCGGCGCGGTCTATGGCGGCCCGCTGACCTGCCTCGTGATCGAGGGCGCCGAGCGGCGGCTCCTCGCCCCGGACGGGCTCGTGCCGCTCGAGCCCTGACGGGCCCCTTCCCAAGCACCGCGGCGGGTGCCAACAAGGGAGCGCCGAAGCGCCCGCCCGGGGACCCATGCCCGCCGATCTCCGCCGTCTGCTCAGCCCGCGCTCCGTCGCCGTGATCGGCGGCGGCGTCTGGGGCCGCGCCGTGGTGGCGCAGTGCCGCGCCATGGGGTTCGCCGGCGCGGTCTGGCCCGTGCACCCGTCGCGCGCCGAGCTCGGCGGGCTGCCCTGTCTCGCCTCCCTCGCCGAGCTGCCGGAGGCGCCCGACGCGGCCTTCGTCGCGGTCAACCGCGCGGCGAGCGTCGATGTGGTGGCCGAGCTGTCGGCGATGGGGGCGGGCGGCGCCGTCTGCTTCGCGGCCGGCTTCGCCGAGGCGGCGGGCGAGCTCGCCGACGGGGCCGCGCTGCAGCGCCGGCTCGTCGCGGCGGCGGGCGCGATGCCGATCCTCGGGCCCAACTGCTACGGCCTTCTCAACTATCTCGACGGCGCCTGCCTGTGGCCGGACCAGCACGGCGGCGCGCGCGTCGAGCGCGGCGTGGCGCTGGTCGCGCAGTCCTCCAACATGCTGATCAACCTCACCATGCAGACCCGCGGCGTGCCGATCGCCTATGCGGTGGCGGCGGGCAACCAGGCGCAGACCGGGCTCGCCGAGATCGCCGCCGCCTGTCTCGCGGATCCGCGGGTCACGGCGGTCGGGCTCCATGTCGAGGGGGTCGGCGACCCGCGCGCGATGGAGGCGCTCGCGGCCGCCGCGCGGGCGGCGGGAAAGCCCGTGGTGGCGCTCAAGGTCGGGCGCTCCGAGGCGGCCCGCGCCGCCGCCCTGTCGCACACCGCCTCGCTCGCGGGCTCGGCGGCGGCGGGCGAGGCCTTCTTCGCGCGGCTCGGCATCCCGCTCGTCCGCAGCCTGCCGGCCCTGCTCGCGGCGCTCTCGCTCCTCCACGTGCACGGAGCCCTGCCGGGCGAGCGCATCGCCGCGCTCTCCTGCTCGGGCGGCGAGGCGAGCCTGATGGCCGACGCGGCGCTGGCGCACCCGCTCCGCTGGGCCGGGTTCGACGCGCCGACGCGCGCGCGGCTCGGCGCGGCCCTCGGGCCCCGGGTGCATGTCGCGAACCCGCTCGACTACAACACCTATATCTGGGGCGACGTCGCCGCGATGGCGGAGACGATGGCCGCCGTCCTCGCCTCGGGCGCCGATCTGACGATGCTGGTGCTCGACCTGCCGCGGGCCGACCGCTGCGACGCCGCGGCCTGGGACTGCGCGCTCGAGGCGGCGCGGCGGGCGGCGGACGGGCCGGGGCGGCTCGCGGTGGTCGCCACCCTGCCCGAATGCCTGCCCGAGCGGGTCGCCGAGGAGCTTCGCGGCTCGGGCATCGCGCCGCTTGCGGGGATCGACGCGGCGCTCGCGGCCGCCGCGGCCGCGGCCGA
>CAZWDE010000285.1:0-4606 GCA_964632555.1 uncultured Limibaculum sp. | reverse complement strand
AGTTTCACGTCTACGAGACCGGCGAGACGGTGCGCGCCCGCCACCGCCCGATCGTCATCATCACGTCGAACAACGAGAAGGACCTGCCGGACGCGTTCCTGCGCCGCTGCTTCTTCCACTACATCGCCTTCCCGGACGCCGACACGCTGGCGCGGATCATCGACGTGCATTTTCCGGGCGTGAAGCGCGAGCTGGTGCGCGCGGCGCTCGCGCAGTTCTACGAGCTTCGCGAGGTGCCGGGGCTGAAGAAGAAGCCGTCGACCTCCGAGATGCTCGACTGGCTGCGGCTGCTGGTGGCCGACGACATCGCCCCCGAGGACCTCCGCGCCGATCCGAGGAACGCGATCCCGCCCTTGCACGGCGCGCTCCTCAAGACCGAGCAGGACCTTCAGCTGTTCGAGCGCCTCGCCTTTCTCGCGCGCCGGGAGCGTGGCTGAGGAGATGGGAGCAAGGCGTTGACCGACTTGACGATCCGCCGGCCGGTGCCGGGCGACGAGACGGCGTGGCGGACGCTCTGGCGCGGCTATCTCGACTTCTACGAGACCACGGTGCCCGAGGCGGTCTACGCCACCACCTGGGCGCGGCTTCTCTCCGAGGCCGAGGGCGATTATCACGGTTGTCTGGCCGTGCGCGAGGGCCGGCCCGTCGGTCTCGTGCACTACATCTATCACCGGCACGGCTGGCGGATCGAGAAGGTGACGTATCTGCAGGACCTCTATGTCGCGCCCGAGGCGCGGGGCACCGGCGCGGGGCGCGCGCTGATCGAGGCGGTCTATGCCGCCGCCGACGCCGCCGGCTGCCCGTCGGTCTACTGGCTGACCCAGGACTTCAACGCGACGGCGCGCCGGCTCTACGACCGGGTGGGGAGCGTCACGCCCTTCGTCAAATACGTCCGCTGATGCGCGCCGTCGGCATCGCCCTCGCGCTCGCCCTGCTGGCCGCCGGCTGCGGGCGGCTGCCGGTCGCGCCGGCGCCCGGCGGCGGTGGGGCCCGCCCGGCGACGCCCGCCCTCTACGCCGCGCTGCCGGCGGGCCACACGGGCTACTCCAACGACTCGCTCGCCGATCTCTTCGTGACGCTGACGCACGAGACCGAATGGGGCGGCGCCCGGCGCAACCTCGTGCGGCTCGAGGAGCCGGTGGTGGTCGGCCTCGAGGGGCGCGGCGCGGCGCGCCATGCGGGCTTCCTGCGGGACTACCTCGCCTATCTGCGCCAGCACACCGACATCGACATCCGCGCCGGCGGCCCCGGGCGCTCGCTGCATCTGAGGCTGGTGGACGGCGGGGGCTTCGCGCGGCTCCTGCCGGCGGCCTCCTGCGTGCTCGTGCCGGGCGATGTCGCCTGGCCCGCCTTCGCCGCCGCGCCCGACCGCCTCGGCGGGCTCGCGATGGAGGCGGCCGAGCGGCTGGAGGCGGTGACGGTGTTCATCCCCGACGACGCGATCCCGGCCGACATCCGGCGCTGCATCCTCGAGGAGGTGGCGCAGGCGCTCGGGCCGGTGAACGATCTCTACGGGCTCGGGCCGTCGGTCTTCAACGACGACTTCGGCCATCTCTGGCCGACCCGGCTCGACCTGCTGATGTTGCGGGTGCTCTACGACCCGGCGATGGAGACCGGCCTCGGCCGCGCCGAGACCCGGCGCCGCGCGCGCGCGGTCCTCGACCGGATCAACCCCGCCGGGCGCCGCGCGCCGCCCCTGCCTCGCCTCACCGCGCGCCGCGAAGGGCCGTGGGCACGGCTGATCGGCGAGGCGCACTCGACCTCCGCCGGCCGGCACGCCCAGCGGCGCGCGGCCGAGGCGGCGCTCGACGAGGCGCGGGCGGCGCTGCCGGGCACCGCCTGGCACTGCCAGAGCCTCGAGACCCTCGCCCATCTCTCGCGCATCGAGGCCCCGGCCCGGGCCGCGTCGCTGCTCGTCGAGGCCGAGCGGGTCTGCGCCGCGGTGCACGGGGGCGACGACCCGCGCCTCGCCCGCATCCGGCTCCTGCGCGCCTCGCTGGCCCTCGCCGACGCCGACCCGGACCGGGCGCTCGCGCTCTCCGAGGGGCTGGCGCCACGGCTCGCGGCGCATGGGCTCGACGAGGCGCTCGCCGCGCAGTATGCGCTGCGGGTGCGGGCGCTCGAGGCGCTCGGCCGCGACGCCGAGGCGGCGGCGGTGCGCCGGCTCGCCGAGGCCTGGGGGGCCTACGCGCTCGGCCGGCCGCGCGCGGCGCTGCGCTGAGGCCCGGGAGGAGGAACCATGCTGCTCGTCATCGCGGCCGTCGCGGCCGGCACGATCGGATGGATGCGCGCGGCGCGGCGCGGCGGCAACACGGCCGATCGCGTGCAGTACGCGCTGGCCCACGCGATCCCGGCGACGCTCGCGGCGCTGGCGTTGCAGATCGTGCTGGTGCGGACCGGCCTTCTCGGCTGACCGCTTCCCGCGCGGCGCCCGGCGCGGTAGGCTCGCGGCGATGTTCATGAAGCTCTTCTTCGGGCTCAAGGCGGCCGGCCTGCCGGTGTCGCTCCGCGAGCACCTGACGCTGATCGAGGCGACGCGGGCCGACCTCGCCGGCTTCGACGTCGAGCGGTTCTACGCGCTCGCGCGGGCCGCCCTCGTGAAGGACGAGCGCCACTACGACCGCTACGACCGGGTCTTCGCCGAGGTCTTCCGGGGTCTCGCGCGGTCGGGGGCCGAGGCGGGGCCGGAGGCGACGGAGCTCCCCGAGGACTGGCTGCGCAAGCTCGCGGAGAGGCACCTGACCGAGGAGGAGAAGGCCCTCGTCGAGAGCCTCGGCGGCTGGGACGCGCTGATGGAGACGCTGCGCCGGCGGCTCGCCGAGCAGACCGGCCGCCACCAGGGCGGCTCGAAATGGATCGGCACCGCGGGCACCTCGCCCTTCGGCGCCCACGGCTACAACCCCGAGGGCGTGCGCATCGGCCAGGACCAGAGCCGCCACCGCCGCGCGGTCAAGGTGTGGGACCGGCGCCGCTTCCGCGATCTCGACGGCGACGTCGCGCTCGGCACCCGCTCGATCAAGGTGGCGCTCAAGCGGCTGCGGCGCTGGGCGCGCGAGGGCGCCGCGGAGGAGCTCGATCTCGACGGCACGATCCGGGCGACGGCGCATCAGGGCTGGCTCGACGTGCGCACCCGGCCCGAGCGGCACAACGCGGTCAAGGTGCTGATGCTGCTCGATGTCGGCGGCTCGATGGACGATCACGTCAGGGTCGTCGAGGAGCTGTTCTCGGCGGCGCGGGCGGAGTTCAAGCATCTCGAGCACTTCTATTTCCACAACTGCGTCTACGAGGGGGTCTGGCGCGAGAACGCCCGGCGCTGGGACCGGCAGACCCCGACGATGGACCTGATCCACACCTACGGGTCGGACTGGAAGCTCGTGATCGTCGGCGACGCGGCGATGTCGCCCTACGAGATCGTCATGCCCGGCGGCGCCAACGAGCACTGGAACGCCGAGGCGGGCGAGGTGTGGCTGCGCCGCCTGCTCGCGCAGTTCCCCTCGGCCGCGTGGATCAACCCGACGCCCGAGCGCGCCTGGGGCCACACGCCGTCGATCGGGATGCTGCGCGAGATCGTGGAGGGGCGGATGTATCCGATGACGCTCGCGGGGATCGAGGCCGCCACCCGGGCGCTCAGCCGATGAGCGCGGCGGCGGGGGGCGACCGGCCGGCCACCGGCATCGCCTTCATCCTCGCCGCCATGCTCTGCATCTCGGTCAACGACATGCTGATCAAGCACCTCTCGGGCGCCTACCCGCTGCACCAGATGATCTTCGTGCGCTCGGCGATCGGCATCGTCTTCAGCCTCGCGATGGTGCAGGTGGAGGGCGGGCTGCGGATCCTGCGCACCGACCGGCCGGCCCTCCACGCGCTGCGCGGGCTCGCGATCGTCGCGGCCAACATGACCTTCTTCGCGGGGCTCGCGGTGCTGCCGCTCGGCACGGCGACGGCGCTCTTCTTCGTGGCGCCGCTCTTCATCACGCTCCTGTCGGTGCCCTGCCTCGGCGAGCGCGTGGGGCCGTGGCGGCTCGGCGCCGTCGCGGTCGGCTTCATCGGCGTGCTGCTGATGATGCGCCCGGGCGCCGGGGTCGGCCCGGCCGCGGGCGTGCTGCTGCTGCCGGTGCTCGCCGCCTTCTTCTACGCGACCATGCAGATCCTGACGCGCAAGCTCGGGATCGCGTCGAAGGCGTCGGCGATGGCGGTCTACATCCAGGCCACGTTCATCGCGGTCAGCCTCGGCTTCTGGGCGGTGGCGGGCGACGGGCGCTTCGCCGCCGGCTCGGAGAACCCGAGCGTCGTGTTCCTGCTGCGCGCCTGGGCCTGGCCCGCGCCGGGGGACTGGCCGCTCTTCCTCGTGCTCGGGGCGATGTCGGCGGTGATCGGCTACTCGCTGAGCCAGGCCTACCGGCTGGCCGATGCGGCGACCCTGGCGCCCTTCGAGTATGTGGCGCTGCCGCTCGCCATCCTCTGGGGCTGGGTGGTGTTCGGCGATCTGCCGGGGGCTCAGGTGGCGGGCGGGATCGCGCTGATCGCGGGCGCCGGGCTGGCGGTCTTCGTCCGCGAGCGGGCGCGCCGCCGCCCGCTCCGCCACACCCGCCCCGTCCAGCGGTGA
>CAZWDE010000284.1:0-4617 GCA_964632555.1 uncultured Limibaculum sp. | reverse complement strand
AGCCCGCCGCCTGCGCCGCCGCCCCGCCCGAGGCGCTCCACCTCCCCCCGGCGGCGCTCGACACGCTGATGCCCTTCCACCTGCGGATCGATCCCGCGGGCCGCGTGCTCGGGGTGGGGCGGAGCCTCGCGCGCCTGCTGCCCGGCCTCGCGCGGCCGCGCGCCGCCGCCTTCGATCACCTCGCCGTCACCCGGCCCGAGCGCGCCGAGACCGTGGCCGCGCTCGCCCGGCTCGCCGGCCGCCGCCTGCGGCTCGAGGGCCGCGGCGACCCGCCGGTCCGGCTGCGCGGCACCGCGATCACGACCGGCGAGGGGCTGCTGCTCGCGGTCTCGCTCGGCAGCGAGATGGCCGAGATCGTCGCCCGCGCCGGTCTCAAGGAGCGGGACTTCCCGCCCCACGACGTGTCGGTGGAGATGCTCTACCTGCTGGAGACGCAGGCCGAGATCCTGCGCGAGGCGAAGGCGCTCAACGCCCGGCTCGACGCCGCCCGCCGCGAGGCCGAGCGCCGCGCCGTGACCGATCCCGTCACCGGGCTCGCCAACCGCTCCGGCCTCGCCGAGGCGCTGTCCGCCCGCCTCGCGCGCGCCGACGGGCCGCCCGTCGGGCTCCTCGCGATCGACCTCGACGGCTTCAAGAGCGTCAACGACAGCTTCGGCCACGCCACCGGCGACGCGGTGCTCCGCCATGTCGGCCGGCTGATCGCCGAGGAGGCGGGGGACGGGGGCGTGGTCGCGCGGGTGGGGGGCGACGAGTTCGTCGCGGTGGTCGATGCCGCCACCGGGCGCCCGGCGCTCCGCGCGCTCGCCGCGCGGGTGCTCGCGCGCGTCGCCGAGCCGATCGACCTCGCCGGGCAGAGCTGCCGCATCGGCGCCAGCATCGGCGCGGTCCTCCACGTGCCGCTCGACGGCGCGACGGGCGAGGGCGCCTACCGCCCGGGCGACGCCGAGCGCATGCTGACCGATGCCGATCTGGCGCTCTACGAGAGCAAGCGGTCGGGGCGCGGGCGCGTCGGGTTCTTCGCGCCGGAGCTTCGCGTGCGCTTCGAGACCCACGCCCGGCTGGCGGCCGAGCTCCGCGAGTCGCTCTCGCGCGGCGCCTTCGAGCCGATGTTCCAGCCGCAGATCGACGCGCGCACCGGCGCGCTCGTCGGCCTCGAGGTCCTCGCGCGCTGGCGCCATCCGCGCCTCGGCCTGCTGCCGCCCGGGCGCTTCTTCCCCGCCGCCACCGAGGCGCACCTGCTCGACGCGATCGACGATCTCGTCACCGAGCGCGCCTTCGAGGCCGCCCGCGGCTGGACCGCGGCGGGCCTCAGTCCGCCGAAGATCTCGTTCAACGTCACCGCCTCGCGCCTCGCCCGGCCCGGCCTCGTCGAGGAGTTCCTCTGGGCCGCCGAGCGCGCCGACCTGCCGCCGCAGGCCGTGGCCATCGAGATCCACGAGTCGATCATGCTCGACCGGCGCGCGGCCGTGACGATCGCCGGGATCGAGGCGCTCGCGGCGGCGGGCTTCCGCATCGAGCTCGACGATTTCGGCACCGGCCACGCCGCGATCTCGAGCCTGCGCGTGGTGCCGGTCGACGCCGTGAAGATCGACCGCTCCTTCGTCACCGGGATCGACCGCGACGCGACGCTGCGCACCCTGACCGGCGGGATCCTCCACCTTCTCCACGCGCTCCGCATCTCGGCGATCGCCGAGGGGGTGGAGACGGAAGCCGAGATGGGCGTGATGCGCGATCTCGGCTGCGCGCTCTTTCAGGGCTTCCGGATCGCCCGGCCGATGCCGGCGAGCGCGGTGCCGGGCTGGCTGGTCTCCGTGCCGCACGGGCCGGGCCGGCGCCTCGCCGGCGGCGCGGCCGGCTGAGCGCACCCGGCTTGCGGCCGTCGGGGCGGCGGGCCATCCTTGCGCCCGCCCGCCGAGCCCGCGCCGGAGACCCTGATGAGAGGCCGCCGCCATCGCCGCCCCCGCCGCCCTGCCACGGGCGCGCCCGGGCGATGACCGATCTGCGCGACATGGAGCTCTTGGCGGCGCTCGCCCGCCACGGACATTTCGCGCGCGCCGCCGAGGCCTGCGGCATCTCCCAGCCGGCCTTCTCCGCGCGCATCCGCAATCTCGAGCTCTCGCTCGGGGCGCCGGTCGTCAAGCGCGGCAACCGCTTCATGGGGCTCACGGCGGAGGGCGAGATCGCGCTCAAATGGGCGCGCCGCCTGCTCGCGGACGCGCAGGGGCTGGCGCAGGAGATCGCCGAGGCGCGCGGCGCCCTCTCCGGCCGGATCGCCATCGGCACGGTGCCCACCGCGCTCGCCGTGGCCGGCCGGTTGCCCGGGCCGATCCGGCGGCGCCATCCGGGCCTCACGGTGCAGATCCTGTCGCGCACCTCCTCCGAGATCCGCCAGGGCATCGAGGAATTCGCGCTCGACGCCGGCATCACCTATCTCGACGTCGAGCTGCCGCCCGCCTGCCGCGCCGAGCCCCTTTATGCCGAGCGCTACGTGTTTCTCTGCCCCGCGGCGCTGGCGCCCGACGGCCCGACGATCGCCTGGGCCGAGGCGGCGCGGCGCCCGCTCTGCCTGCTCACCCGCACGATGCGCAACCGCCGGATCGTCGACGAGGCCTTCGCGGCGGTCGGCGCCGCGCCCGAGCCGGTGATGGAGGCGACCGCCTTCACCCCGCTGCTCGTGCAGGTCGCGACCGGCGCCGCCGCCACCATCGCGCCCGAGGCGCTGGCCGACAGCCTGCCGCTCGGGCCCGGCCTCCGCCGCCTCGCGCTCGTCGATCCGGTGGTGGAGAAGCCGATCGGCCTCGTGACCACCGATCGCGAGCCCGCCCTGCCGGCGGTCACGGCGCTGCGCGCGGCGCTTCCCGCCGCCCTCGCCGCGCCGACGCGATAGGGACCGCCGAGCGCGCCATCGGCTCTTTCGATTTGCCCTCGGGCGCCGCCTGCGCCAGCCTGCGGCAAAATCCTGGGAGGCGCCGATGAGCCCGCTCGACACCAAGTCCGGCATCTGGAAGGAGGGCCGCGGCCGCGGGCGGCACACGCCCAAGGGCCGCCAGCTCGACGACGAGGCCCGCGCCGAGGTGCGCCGCCTGCTCGGCGACCGGCCGCGCCGCCGCGACCTGCTGATCGAGCACCTGCACCGGATCCAGGACGCGCACGGCCATCTCTCGGCCGCCCATCTCCGCGCGCTGGCCGAGGAGATGCGCCTCGCCCAGGCCGAGGTCTACGAGGTCGCGACCTTCTACGCCCATTTCGACGTGGTGAAGGAGGGCGAGACCCCGCCGCCCGCCCTCACGATCCGCGTCTGCGACAGCCTCTCCTGCGAGATGGCGGGCGCGCAGGCGCTCAAGGCCGCGCTCGAGGCCGGCCACGACCCGGCGGAGGTCCGCGTGCTGCGCGCGCCCTGCATGGGCCGCTGCGACACCGCGCCGGTCTGCGAGCTGGGCCACCGCCACATCGATTTCGCCACGCCCGAGCGTGTTGCCGAGGCGATCGGGGCGGGCGAGTTCGCGCCCGTCATCCCCGACTACGAGGCGCTCGACGCCTATGTCGAGAAGGGCGGCTACGAGACGCTGCTGTCGCTCCGCGAGAACGGCGACCCCGAGGACATCCAGAACCGCATCGCCGCCTCGGGGCTCCGCGGTCTCGGCGGCGCCGGCTTCCCCTCGGCGAAGAAATGGATGTTCGTCCGCTCCGCCCCCGGGCCCCGCTATCTCGCGGTCAACGGCGACGAGGGCGAGCCCGGCACCTTCAAGGACCGCTGGTATCTCGAGCGCACGCCGCACAGCTTCCTCGAGGGGATGCTGATCGCGGCCTGGGCGATCGAGGCCGAGACCTGCTTCATCTACATGCGCGACGAATACCCCGCGGTGCTCGAGATCCTGCGCCGCGAGATCGCCGCGCTCGAGGCCGAGGGGCTCGTCGCGCCGGGCTATATCGACCTCCGCCGCGGCGCCGGCGCCTATATCTGCGGCGAGGAGTCGGCGATGATCGAATCGATCGAGGGCAAGCGCGGGCTGCCGCGCCACCGCCCGCCCTATGTCGCGACCGTCGGCGTCTTCGGCCGGCCGACCAAGGTGCACAATGTCGAGACCCTGCACTGGGTGGCCCGCGTCTGCCGCGAGGGGCCCGAGGTGCTCGCCTCGGTCGAGAAGAACGGGCGCACGGGCCTGCGCTCCTACTCGGTCTCGGGGCGCGTGAAGAACCCCGGCGTGCATGTGCTGCCGGCGGGCTCGACGATCCTCGACATCATCGAGGCGGCGGGGGGGATGCTCGACGGTCACGTCTTCAAGGCGTACCAGCCGGGCGGGCCGTCCTCCGGCATCCTGCCCGCCTCGCTCGACGACGTGGCCCTCGACTTCGACACGCTGCAGCCGCACGGGAGCTTCATCGGCTCGGCCGCGGTGGTGGTGCTCTCCGACCACGACCGCATCCGCGACGCCGCGCTCAACATGCTCCGCTTCTTCGAGGACGAGAGTTGCGGGCAGTGCACCCCCTGCCGCGCCGGCTGCGAGAAGGCGGTCAAGCTCATGGAGCAGGACAGCTGGGACGTGCCGCTCCTCGAGGACCTCTGCGAGGTGATGGCCGACGCCTCGATCTGCGGCCTCGGGCAGGCCGCGCCCA
>CAZWDE010000283.1:0-4618 GCA_964632555.1 uncultured Limibaculum sp. | reverse complement strand
CGGTGCACATGCCGGTCGACGTGCGCGCGATCGGGGCGGACTTCTACGTGATCACCGGGCACAAGCTCTACGGGCCGTCGGGCTCGGGCGCGATCTACGTCTCGCGCGAGCGGCAGGCCGAGATGCGCCCCTTCAAGGGCGGCGGCGACATGATCAAGGAGGTGCGCCAGGATGCGATCACCTACAACGACGCCCCGCACAAGTTCGAGGCGGGCACGCCCAACATCGTGCAGGTGATCGGGCTCGGCGCGGCGCTCGACTATCTCGACCGACTCGGCATGGACGCGATCGCCGAGCACGAGCGCGGCCTGCGCGACTATGCGCAGGCGCGGCTCGGCGGCCTGAACTGGCTCCAGATCCAGGGAAACTCTGAGTCCAAGGGGGCCATCTTCTCCTTCGCCATGGAGGGCGGCGCGCACCCCCACGACATCTCGACGGTGATCGACAAGAAGGGCGTCGCGGTGCGCGCGGGGCACCACTGCTGCCAGCCGCTGATGGCGCATCTCGGCGTAAACGCCACCGCACGGGCGAGTTTCGGGCTCTACAACACGACCTCCGAGGTCGATCGGCTGGTCGAGGCGCTCGAGCTCTGCCACGACCTCTTCGGCTGAGGCGCCCGCGCGCCCCTTGCGCGGCGCGCCGGCCGACCCCACCTCACGGGGACGCGGGGCAAGAATCCTGCGCGGACGTCAGATTTTCTTTATGGACCTTGCTGCACCGTAGCAATACCCTCGGTGCACGAACACGATAAGGAGAGACCGCAATGGTTTACGGTCCAATCAACGGAAAGAGCGGTGGGCAGTCGGGGCGCGCAGGCGCGGACCCCTTCAGCTTCGGCAAGGACGCGATGATGCTGCAGGGCTTCGGCGCGATCGCGCTGATGTGGACGGCGCCGTGGCGCGCGGCCTGCATCGTCGCCGACGAGATGGTGCGGGAGACGATCGGCCGCCCGCGCTGAGCGGGCCTCGCGCGGGTCAGGCGGCGTCCGGAACCACGGCGCGCTTGCCCGCGAACGCGGCCTGAGCCCCGGCGATCCCGGAGAGCGACGAGCTGCGCGCGAGCCGCGGGCGGATCCGCCCGGCCTCCCGATGGCCGGCGGGGACGTGGAACTCGGCCCGCGTCCGGATGCCCGAGCCGACGAGCTCGGGATGCCGCAGATCGAGCGCGCGCAGGTCGGGGCGCACCCCGGGCCCTGCGATCGCGCCGGCCACGACACAGCGCCCCCCGGGCCCGAGGCTGGCGAGGAGGTCGGGGAACACCGCCCCGCCCACCCGGTCGTGCGGGGCGCGCCGTCGTGGCGCGTGCGGGTCTCGCCCCGCCGGCTTCGTGGTTGCGGCACGCCCGGAGCCCGTGGCCGCGCGCGCACCTTGATCGCCGAAGCCCGCCGGCAAGCCCCGCTTATCCGTCGCCCTCCGGCTCGATCCGCATCACGCCGACCCCGCCCGACCGCGCGTCGAGATCGCTCGTCGACATCGGGATGGTGTCGCCCCGCGCCCAGGGCTCGGCGAGGTGGTCGTACCAGCGCGACAGCGGGTGCCCGCTCTGGCCGGTCGAGATCATCATCGACGACCGGTCGAGATCGGCGAAGTCGATCACGATCCGCAGACCCGAGGCGTGGACGTTCTCGAAGGGCCGCGGCCCGCGGCCCGTGGTGGCGCCGCGCAGGATGGTGTGGTCGCCGCCCGAGGTCTCCTGCTCGATGTTGACGAGGACCCCCAGCGGGCCCGCGAAGCCGAGGGGCATGTGCCGGTGCACCGCGCGGTGCGCCGCCCCCCAGCGCCAGCCGGCGATCTCGGGCCCGTGATCCGCGGCCAGCCGCTCGAGCGCGTCGTCGAGCGCGCCGGCGGCGATCTCGCGGCAGGTCTCGCGCTCGGGCGTCTTGTCGATGTCGCACCAGATCCCGGCGCCGCCGATGTCGCGGAACACGCGCTCGACGAAGAGCGGCTGCGGGCCCTCCACCTCCTCGATCAGCGCGCCGAGCTCGTCGGCCGCGAGCTTGCGGGTGAGCTGGCGCATCCATTCGGCGAAGATCAGCGGCTCCGGCGAGTGCTGGTCCATCTCGCCCGTCCAGTCGGCGAGGCGATCGAGCGCGATCCGGCGCGGCTCGGGCACCGGCCCCGCCCCGTCGCGCCACCAGAGATCGCGCGCGATCAGCGGCAGCACCGCGCGCGCCATGCCCGACACGCTGTCGGACTGCAGCGCGACGAAGCTCTCGCGGGAGTGGAAGCGCCGGCCGGCGAGTTCCTTGGCGATGCGCTGGATGCGGTAGGGCGCGTCCCAGTCGTGGCTCAGATGCTCGGGATAGGGCGCGTCGGTCAGCCGCGCGTTGGCGGTGGCGAGGGCGCCGGCCGGGGGATCGACGATGCGTGGCACGCGCTCGGGCGCGAGGCGGCCCTGCCAGTCGTGCTCGCCGGTCCATCCGGGCGCCGGCAGCCGCCCCCGCGCCGCGCTCGCCTCGGGGCGCAGCGGCACCTCGCCGGCGACGACGAGGCCGATCGTCTCGCGGTCGGCCAGCATCACCGCCTGCGCCGGCGCCACCACGCCCTCCGCGGCCGCGACGCCGTCGGCCACGCGCTCGGCGCCCAGGAGCGCCAGAAGCGCCGAATAGGTGCGGTCCTCGTCGGTCAGCGCGGTCCAGGCGAGCGCCGCCACGTGACCCTCGGGCGTCACCGCCTCGGCGCCCAGCATGCCCGCCGCCAGCACCGGCCCGTGCCGGGTCGCGCGCACCGTCTCCACCGCCGGGGCCTCGCCCGCGATCTCGATCCGGACGCGCCGCGAGGCGAAGTCCCGCCAGCCCTCGGGCGTCAGATACTGCCCCGGATCCTCCGGGTTCACCCGCTCGATGAAGAGGTCCTGGTCGTCGACATTGGCGGTGGTGAGCCCCCAGCCGAGGCGCCCGTTGTGCCCGGCGAGGATCGCCGGCACGCCCGGCAGCGTGCCGCCGATGCCGCGCAGACCGCCCCCCGCCACGTCGGCGAGGTACCAGACCGAGGGCGCGGACAGCCAGAGATGCGGGTCGTTCGCGAGCAGCGGCGCGCGCGAGGAGCTGCGCGTGCCGTCGGCGGCCCAGGCGTTCGAGGCGCCGCCGAGCTCCGGCCGCCAGGGTGGCCCGAGCGCCCGCACCAGCGGGTCGGGCGGCGCCGCCGCGGTCGCCCGGAAGCGCGCGCCCGGGAAGTGGCTCTCGCGCCACGGCACCGCGATCTCCGCGGGCGTCGGGTCGTCCGGCAGGATGTCGGCCACGCGCTCGGGCGGCAGCGCCAGCTGGAAGCGCGCCCGGCGGATCTCGTGGCGGGCCGCCGCGGCGAGGCGGAGCGCCATCGACTTCAGGATCCCGAGGCTGTCGGCCGGCGTCCAGGGCTCGAAACCGCGGCCGAAGAGAAAGAACTCCGGCGCGCCGCGGCCGAGCGAGTTGGCGTCGACATGGCGGATCCAGGCGTTCACCCCCGCCGCGTAGGCCTCGAGCGCCGCCCGCGCCTCGGGCGTCTGGCGCGCGACCGAGCGGCGGGCGTGGCCGTAGAGGTCGAGCGTGCGCACGTACCGGTCGAGGCCGAGCGTGCGCGGGCCGAAGAGCGCCGAGAGCCGCCCCTGCGCGGCGCGGCGCGACACCTCCATCTGCCAGAGCCGGTCCTGCGCGTGCACCATGCCGAGCGCGAACCACATGTCGGCGGCGCTCTCGGCCCGGATGTGCGGCACCGCGTTGGCGTCGCGCACCACCTCGACCGGCGCGCCGAGGCCCGGCGCCCGCACCTCGGCGTCGTAATCGGGCAGCGAGCCCGAGACGAGCCACCAGAGAACCGCCAGGGCGGCGGCGAGCAGCGCCCCGAGGGCGAGAAAGCCGCGCAGGAGCCACCGCAGGATCCGGTTCATGCGCGCCGCCCCTCGGGTCCCGTCGCCATGCCTCCGTTCAAGCAGAGCCCCGCCCCGCGCGCAACCGTCGCCCTGTTTGACCTGCCGCGCGGCCGCGATAAACCCGGGGGCACGCGAACGGGCGGCGACAGCGGGAGGACGGACATGGCGACGGTGAGTTTCCTCGGGCTCGGGGTGATGGGCTATCCGATGGCGGGCCACCTCGCCGCCAAGGGCCACGCGGTCACGGTCTACAACCGCACGGCCGCCAAGGCCGAGGCCTGGGTCGGCGAGCACGGCGGCCGCGCCGCCCGGACCCCGCGCGAGGCCGCCGGGGGCGCCGAGATCGTGCTGGCCTGCGTCGGCAACGACGACGACCTGCGCAGCGTCGTGCTCGGCGAGGACGGCGCCTTCGCCGGCATGGCCGAGGGCACCGTCTTCGTCGACCACACAACGGCGAGCGCGGCGGTCGCGCGCGAGCTCTCGGCCGCGGGCGCCGCGCGCGGCGTCGGCTTCGTCGACGCGCCGGTCTCGGGCGGGCAGGCGGGCGCGGAGAACGGCCAGCTCGGCGTGATGTGCGGCGGCGCGGAGGCCGACTACGCCCGCGCCGAGCCGGTGATCGACGCCTACGCCAAGGCCTGCCGCCGGCTCGGCCCGGTGGGCGCGGGCCAGCTGACCAAGATGGTCAACCAGATCTGCATCGCCGGGCTCCAGCACGGCCACACCGAGGGGCTCGCCTTCGACGAGCGAGCAGCCCTCGACGGCGCGGCGG